>JARGNS010000253.1 GCA_029213105.1 Planctomycetota bacterium | reverse complement strand
AGAGCCGCAGGGCGTGGCGCGCCTTGTCGTCGCGCTGCCCGCGCAGGGCCCGCCGATGGTTGGCAAGCTCCGTGGCGACGAGCACCGGATCGAGGCGCGCCGGATGGCCGTCCTCGCGCTTGGGGTCACTCAGGACCTCCCGGAGCAACTCGAGTCCCTCGGCGAGCGTGGCGCGCGCCCGGGGCACGTGCGCAGTCGGCCAGTCCAGGGCGGCGGTCAGGAGCTGCCGATCGCCGAGCTTGCCGACGCCGACATGCAGCGCCGCGCCGTAGAGGTCCCCGAGCCGGTCCGCGAGCGCCTTGTGGCTCGGATGCCGGGCGGTGGCCGACTGCAGGACCTGGGCGAGGACCGCGGTGGCGGTGGCCTCCGGGCCGAGGTCGCGATGCAGCACGACGCGACAATAGGAAGTCGTGAAGCGATCCGTGCGCAGCAGATGGAGACGCACACCGGGGGCGACGTCACGTGTCACAGGCAGGTCTTGGGTACGGGTTCTGGTGCGCATGCTGCTCTTGGGGCCGCCGGGAGGCGGGTATGCTCGCACGATCGCCCGCGGATGGAGAACGAAGTGAGCCATCGGAATCGAACCCTGCTCGGCAGTACCCCCCTACGTACCCTCGTGCGGCGCAGCGCCGGCCCCCTGTTGGTCGCCGGACTGCTCGCCCTGCCCTGCAGCCTGCAGAGCGCCGAGGCGCGCGGCGGCCCCGCCGCCCCCAAGCCGGCCACACCGGCTTCGCGTGCCGCCAATGCGGCGATGGGTGCCCAGATCTTCGATCGCTGCATCCAGTGGGTCGCGGCCGGTCAGCGCGGCATCACCCGCACGACCGACTTCCACATCGCCGTCATGGCCGAGCTCGATCTCGACACGGCGCGCCATCGCGGCCCCATGCGCCTCTGGTGGAAATCCCCCGACAAGTACCGCCAGGAACTGACCACCAACAAGCGCACCACGACGAAGATCCTCAACGGCGACTTCATGTGGATCGTGCACCCGAGCGCGCGCGTGCAGCGCATGCACGGCACGTCGGAGGGCGCCGGCGCCATTCGCCAGCTCAAGGAAGACCGCGAGCGCATGGCCGACTTGGCCCAGTTCATCACCCTCCAGAGCCTCAAGGGCCCGGGGGTCACCTTCGAGTTCGGCGGCGAGCGCACGGGCTCGGGAAGCTACGCCGGCACGTGGCTCAAGCTGACGCGCCGCGCCCCGGGCGCCGCGGTGATGCACTTCTGGATCGCGTTCGACAAGGACGCCCAGGGCCGCTACCTGCCCAAGTACCCCGGCGTGGTGCGCATCGACGGCGACGCCCGCAAGAAGATCCCCACCGAGGACTTCATCCTGGGCGACTGGGTCAGCGCCCCCCAGGGCCAGCCCCACACCTACCGCTACCCGCGTGGCATCGAGGCCTACTCGCGCCTCGCAGGCCAGGCACCCGTGCGCTTCCTCAAGGCCACGGTGACCGACATCCGCATCAACACCGGCATCCAGGACACGCGCTTCAAGCCGCCGCTGCCTTCAGGCCGCTAGCCGCAGCACGCGACGGGGCGTGCACCCGATGACGCGAGGCCCTGAAGCCGCCTCGTGACACGGAAGGCACGAAACCGGCCCTCTACCCCCCGCTGCTGCGAAACTTCGACGCTCGTGTGACCGACCTCCGGTATTGGGAGACCCATGACCATGCGCCGCACCCTCCTCGTCTCGACGCTCGCGCTCACCGCGAGCCTCGCCCTGCTCCTCTGCCTGCCCTCCCGCGATGCGGCCGCCCGCGGGGGCGGCGCCGCGCCTGCCGCCCCGAAGGTGGACCCGAGTGTCGGCCCCATCTACTTCGACCACGCGGTCCGGTACGTGGCGGACGGCAAGCAGGGCATCCACAACCTCACGGACTTCTTCGCCGATCTCCACGACGTGAACTTCAGCGTCGGCAGCAACCGCCACGAGGGCCACATGCGCCTGTGGCTGAAGACGCCGGACAAGTACCGCTTCGAGATCCGTCAGCGCAAGAACCCGCAGGCCAAGGGCCAGCGCATCACGACCAAGATCCTCGACGGCGGCAAGATGTGGATCATGCATCCCGACGGCCGCCAGCAGCGCATGCACGGGGCCGGAGGCAGTGCCGCTGGCGCGATCAAGCAGATGCAGGACGACCGTCGCCGCCTCCTGGACCTCGCCCGCTTCCTGACCCTCGACGGCCTCAAGGGCCCCGGCGTCACGTTCCTGAACGAGGGCTTCACGACGGGCAGCAAGACCTTCGCCGGCAACTGGATCCGGATCCGTCGCAAGATCACCGGCGGCGCCGACGTCGTCTTCTACCTGGCGCACGAGGCCGATCCGCGCGACCCGCGTCGTCGCCGCGCCACGTACCCCGGCATCGTCAAGGTCGAGGGCGACCCGCGCCTGAACGAGCCGACGGAGTACTACCTGCTGAAGAACTGGCGCCGCGGCCCGCAGTTCCGCTACCCGGCCGAGATCCAGGCGTTCAGCCAGGCCCGCCCGGGGGCGGCGATGAACCTGTTCCTGCAGGCCTACCCGGCCGACGTGCGCATCAACACCGGGCTGCAGTCGGCGCTCTTCGCCCCGCCGAAGTAGCCGCCGCCAAGCGCGCACGACCGGCGGGAGCGCCGCCTGGACCGCGCCGTCTGGACAGCGCCGTCTAGACCGTACGGTGGAACCAGCGCTCCAGCTGGCCGCGCGTCATCGTGAGCCGTGTCGGCCGACCGTGCGGGCACGAGTGGCTGTGGTTCAAGGCCTCGGCTTGTTCCAGCAGGGCCATGACCTCGTCGGTGTGCAGCGCATCCCCCGCCATGACGGCCGCGCGGCACGCCATGCGGTCCACGGCCTCGCTCACGAGATGGGTGCGGTCGACGCCGTCGCGCTGTCCGCGTTCCAGCAGCTCGATCATCTCCTCGAGGGCCCCTTCCGGATCCGGGCGCCGGAGCACGGCAGGAATCCCGTTCACGGCGACGGCGTCCTCGCCGAAGGGCTCGAGGATCCACCCCAACGTCTGGAGTACGTCGCGCGCCTCGAGCAGGCGTGCCAGGTCCGCCGGCTCCAGGTGCACCACGGCCGGCACGAGCATGCGCTGCACCTCGAGGTTGCCCTCCTGGCGCAGCCGCGCGTTGATGCGATCGAAGAGCACGCGCTCGTGAAGTGCGTGCTGGTCGATGAGCACCAACTCGCCCTGCCCCTCCAGGACCAGGTAGGTCCCGAGGAGCTGCCCCACGGGACGCAGGCCGCCGATCGACGTGCGCGGTCCTTCGGCCTCTGCCGCCGTCCGGGCCCCGGGCTCCGTCGCGGCGGGGGCACCCTGCGCCAGGGCCGCCGGTGACGCCACGGAGGGGCGGAACGCGAACCCGCGCTCGGCCACGGCCGGCCGACCCGCCCCGGTGAGGAAGGCCTGCTCCACCGCCGCGCTGCGCGCAGCCCCGTGATCGTGGGCGTGGTCGTGGCCGTGCTCCACGGGGCCGCCCGGCAGCGGCACGCTCAGGCCGGGGGCCACGTCCTCCAGGGCCGCACGCAGGGTGCGGCGCACGGCACGATGCACGGCACTGGGATCGCGCCAGCGCACCTCGGTCTTGCCGGGATGCACGTTCACGTCCACCCGTCCGGGGTCCATGCCCAGGAACACGAACGCCACCGGCCGGCGGCCGCCGGGCGGCAGCAGGTCGCGGTAGGCCTCGCGGATGGCATGGGCCACGGTGCGGTCGCGGATGTGACGTCCGTTGAGGAACACCTGCTCGAGCTTCGCGTCCCGACGCGTGAAGCTGGGCGGGCCGATCCAGGCCTCCAGCGTCGGCTCGCCCTCCGTGGCACGCGCGTGCACGAGAGCGCGGGCCACGTCGTCCCCATGCACCTGGGCGATGCGCAGACGGCGGTCCTGCTCGGGCGGCGCCTCCAGCAACACCTGCGTGCCCTGGCGCAGGCGGAAACCCACGTGGGGAAAGGCCAGGGCACAGCGTCCGATCAGCGCCTTGATGTGCCCGAGCTCCGTGCCCGGCGTGCGCAGGAACTTGCGACGGGCCGGTACCCGCGCGAAGAGCTGCTCGACGCGCACGATCGTGCCCGGGGAACCACCGGCGGGTGCGACGGCACCGATGACGCCCTCAAGGTTCTCGACCCGCCAGGCCTCCTCGGCGTCGTGCTGCCGCGAGACGATGCTCGCGCGCGCGACACTGCCGATGCTCGCCAGGGCCTCCCCGCGGAAGCCCATGGACGCGATGTGGCGCAGATCCTCGACGTCGCTGATCTTCGACGTGGCGTGGGGCAGGAAGACCGTCTCGAGATCCTCCGGCGGCATGCCGTGGCCGTCGTCCTGCACTTCGATCAGGTCGCGACCGCCCTCTCGCACCGTGACCTCGATGCGTGTCGCGCCCGCGTCGAGCGCGTTCTCGACGAGCTCCTTGACGACAGACGCGGGGCGTTCGACCACCTCGCCGGCGGCGATCTGGTTGATGACGTGGGGATCGAGAACGTGGATGCGGCCCATGGCCGCAGGCTACGCCGATCCAGGGACGCCCGGGCGCCGGGCGGAGAGCCCCGCGACCAGGCGTGCCACGAGGCGCTCGGCCGCCACCCGCGGCGGCACGCCGCCGCCCTTCACACCCATCTCGGCGTCGACAAAGGCCCCATGCAGGGCCAGGAGCCGCTCCGGATCCCGCCGCGCCCGCACCCCGAAGCGCTCGGCCAGGAAGGGCGGCACGCCGGCCCCCTTGGCCACGTCCGCGACGCTCTCGCCGCGGGCGAGCCCCTCGGCCCCCGTGAGGAGCCGTCGGAAGCTCGCATGCAAGGCCGCGGCCAGCTGCGGGAACAGGGCCTCCGGCTTGATGCTCACCGCACCGCGCTGATCGTGCAGCCCGCGCTCGAACGTCGCGGCGAGCAGGTCGAGGGCCGTCGCCACGTCGCCGTCGAGGACCGCGTCCACGAGACGCCAGATGGGATCCTCCCGCGTCTCGCCCACGGTCGTGTGGACGTCCTCGGCGGTCACGGCCTCGCGCGCCCCCACGTAGAGGGCCAGGGAGCGCAGGGCGTCGTCCAGCGCCGCGAGGTCGCTGCCGACCCGGCGCGTGATGGCGTGCGCGTCTTCGAGGGACAGGCCCTTGCGGTGCACCTGCTTCATGCGCTGGGCCACGAACCGTGCGAGCTCGTGATCATGGGGCGCGGTGCCACGCTCCCACGGCCCCGGCGCGTCGTACAGCGCCCGGCAGTCCACGACCCACGCCCCCTTGTCGAGCAGGGACTTCGTCGAGACGGACTCCCGCCCCTTGACGCCCTTGCCAGTGGAGAGCACCAGGACTGCCCCCGGGGCCGGGTGCTCCATTGCCTGGTGGGCGAGATGCGTGAGGGCCGCCTTGCGCCCCTGGCCCTGCATGGCGGGGGCGCCCTCGGGGTTCTCGACCACGACAACCTTGCCGCTGGAGAAGAGCGAGGTCGAGCGCAGCTCGTCGAGCACGCCCGGGATGCGCTCGCGCTGGTCGGGCAGGCGCCCATCGAGGCGCACGACCGCCCCGCCGGGGTCCCCGTCGGGCAGCACCTTGGCGATGATGGCCTCCGTGCCACGGGCCCGGAACCAGCGCTCCGCGCCGGCCAGGACGACCACGGCGGGCATCGAGCCCCGCTTCAGCTCGGCAGGCAGCCGGGGCGCGGCCATGGCCTGGGGTCCCTTGCGGCGCGATCCGTTCATGAACTGATTGTGCCCGGGCGGTCCCCCCGCAAGGCGGGCCGTCTGACGACCGATCCATTCGGGCGATGGCCGCCCGCCGATCCCCGCCTCCGACCCTCGCCTACGACTACGTCGCGCGGACCCGCTCCCTTCCCGTCAACCTGCTCTTCCTGATGCCCTTCCTCCTGAT
>JARGNS010000252.1 GCA_029213105.1 Planctomycetota bacterium | reverse complement strand
GCCCGGATCTCCCCGAACCAGACGCGTTCGACGAGGACGCCGGCGATGACCTTCGCGCGGATGCGCAGTTCGACCATCGCCTGCGCCTGGCCCTCGCGATAGAGCAGTCGCAGCGGCTTCTCGACGGTGCCCTTCATGCTGCCGCTGCGTAGGCGCACGGTCAGGGTGCCCGTGGCGCCGGGGGCCAGGGTGCGTTCGGAGAGCGTGGCGCCGAAACAGCTGCAGCCCGACTTCACGCGCAGGCCCTCGACGGCCGTCGTGCCCGCGTTGCGGTAGGGGATCGTCGCGGTCACCTCGGCTTGCTGGGCGACGACGCCGAAGTCGTGGCGCGGCGCCTGGACCGTGGCGCCCTTCACCGTGCGCTCGACGAGCGGGGTGTCCGGGAACTCGAGCGTCGCCGCGTCTTCGCCCCAGGCCCGCGGTGTCCACGCCGAGGCCAGCGAAGCTGCGAGGACGAGTGAGGCGAGGAGCAGGCTGCGAGCGAGGGAGCGGAGGGTCGGCATGAGGCCCGCATGATACGGGCTTCCGGGCCGAAGCCACGCTACGAGGCCGTGGGCGGCTCCAGGAGACCGCCGAAGCCGTCAGCCGCGGCGCGCAGCACGCAGCGGTCGTCCTCGCTGAAGGCGCCGACGGTGTCGGCGTCGAGATCGAACTGGCCCACGATCGCGCCGTGGGCGCGGATCAGGACGACCACCTCGCTGCGCACGGTGGGGGAGCAGGCCAGGTAGTTGTCCAGGGTGCGGACGTCGTCGGGCCGTGCCGCAGACGCCCTGCCCGGCCGCGATGCGCGTGTGCTCCGTGGCCGGTCCCTCGTACGGGCCGAGCACGAGCTCGTGGCCCTCGACCCAGTAGATGCCCACCCAGGTGGCCTGGGGGAAGGCCGCGCCGATCGCACGGACGGCGGCGCGCCCCAGTTCGTCAGGGTCGCGCGTCGCGGCGGCTTGCGCCGAGAGGGCTTCGAGGATGGTGGAGGCATCGCAACTCATGGCCGGTCCTTGCGTGGTCCCGTGGGGGGGTGGGCGGTCGGGTTCGGTCCCACGCGCCCATCCGGGCCAATCCGTGGGTACCCGTCCGCCGGATACACAGAGAGGGGGGGGGGGGGCCCCCCCCTCCTGTAGGTTTGAACCGTCCTGCACACGGATGTGCGCAGGCCGGAAAGCGGGATCTCTAGAGATCCTGCGGGCGGACGGTGCCGCGACGGTTGGCCTCGCAGCGAGCGACGGCGTCGCTGAGCATGGCGAGGACCTTGCCGTTGAGCGCCTCGATCAGATCGCCCGAGCAACGCACGCCGTGCGACTTGACGGCTTCCTTGACCTTCGAACCGACGACCACGTTCAGGGCCGGCTTCTTCGCGCGGCTAGCAGCCTTGCGCTTCGTCTTCTTCTTGCGTGCAGCCATGGAACCTCTCCTGCCTCGATGGGACTTCTTCTTACGGCTCGCGTCCTCGACAGCGGCGGCTCACTCGAGCCATGCCCAGGGAGCAAGGTGACCCCTGCCCGATGGACGGTACGCTGTCGAATTCGGCCGTGAAACGACGAAACGGCCCCGTTCAGGGCCGTATGCGGGCGGACTCTACCAGGGGACCCGAACAGCGCCGTAACCAAAATGCAGCCTGAATCGGCACGAAACGGGCGGATTCGGCATTTCTCGCCCCGACGGGTCGCCGCGGAAGCGGGCGTGCACGACGGCGCGTGCCCCCCCAAAGGGAACGGGCCGGACCCTTGCGAGTCCGGCCCGTTGACCACGGGGGGAGTCCCAGGGCTGGTGAAGCCCTTGGGAGTGTTGGGTAGGGAGGAGGAGGAGTGGGACTCGACCCCCGCGTTCGGTCTACCCCATTCAACCCCAGGAACGGACGGGTGGTCCGCGCCTTGTCCTCGAGGAACCCGCCGGCCCCCATTCGTTGGGCCCAATGCTTGCGCAACTCTTGCGAGCCGCAGGACGCCCGGCGCACTGTCCGTCCCCACCCGTACTTTCGCTCCCCCGCCTGAGGGCACGGCCGGACGCGGCCGGGGTCCTCGTCGGCGGCGTTCCGGGCCACGGTGCAGCGCACCGCGGTCGCGGAGGGTCGCCGTCCGGGGCGTGGCTCCGTGCGCAAGCAGGGGGGCGCGCAGCAGCTTCGGTCCGAGGCCTCCCTGGAGGCGTTGGGGAGGGGCGCTGGAGGGCTGGATGTCGGGGAGGCCCATGGGGGAGTCCGGGGCATCCGCGCTGTCCGCTGCGTCCTCCGCAGCGAGGTGTGGTACTACATCTCGGAGCGCAACCGGAGGCACCCACAAGGTGTTGTGGGTGCGCCACGAACGAGCCTCGCGAAGGAGGCTCGCGAGTGTGTCTCCCGAATGAGGGAGGCGAGCCCATCTGGCAGCTGCCGGTGGGTGGAGGAGGCGACTTTTCCAACGACAGACATGAGGGGCGCCCCCTGAGGGCACCCACTTCCTGGAGTGGCCGACGGTTCCTCCGGGGCGACCTCTTGAAGCCAGGAGGCCTGAAGCCAGGGGGCTTGAGACCGACGGCGGTCGAGCCGTGCGCCATGGGGTTGGGCCTGTGGCGGGCGGGGTTCGAACGCGACCAGATTCCGAATGACGACAGGGCTGTGCCTGGGGTGTGCGCGCACGCGATCGATCGATCGACCGCGCGTGCGCATGCCCGGAGCACGCTCGGGACCAACCGTGTTGGGGGCATGCGTGCTCCCAGCCAGCCGAGAGAGCGCTCCCCCGCGGGAGCAGATCGAGGGAGAGCATGAAGTTCACGCGCCGCTTTACGACCGCCGGGCAGGACCCCTACGAGGGGATCGAATGGGATCGCCGTGTATCGGAGATCCGCAACCCCGACGGGACCGTCGTCTTCCATCTCGACGGTGTGCGCGTGCCCATGAGCTGGTCTTCCGTGGCCGCGGACGTCCTGGCGCAGAAGTACTTCCGCCGCGCCGGCGTGCCCCAGCTCGATGAGGAGGGCAACGCCAAGCTCGACGCCGACGGCCAGCCCGTGCTCGGCGGCGAGAGCGACGCCCGCCAGGTCTTCCACCGTCTCGCCGGCTGCTGGACCCAGTGGGGCGAGCGGTACGGCTACTTCGACGGCGACAGCGACGCCGAGGCCTTCTACGACGAGCTCTGCCGCATGCTGGCCGACCAGCGCTGCGCGCCGAACAGCCCGCAGTGGTTCAACACCGGCCTGCACTTCGCCTACGGCATCGACGGCCCGCCCCAGGGGCACAGCTTCGTCGACCCCGAGACGAACCGGCTGAAGACCAGCAAGTCGGCCTACGCGCGGCCCCAGCCCCACGCCTGCTTCATCCAGAGCGTCGGTGACGACCTCGTGGGCGAGAACGGCATCATGGATCTCTGGGTGCGCGAGGCGCGCCTCTTCAAGTACGGCTCCGGCACCGGCACGAACTTCAGCGCCCTGCGCGGCGAGGGCGAGCCCCTCTCCGGCGGCGGCAAGTCCTCGGGCCTGATGTCGTTCCTCAAGATCGGCGACCGCGCCGCCGGCGCGATCAAGTCCGGTGGCACCACGCGCCGCGCCGCCAAGATGGTCTGCCTCGACATCGACCACCCCGACATCGAGGAGTTCGTCAACTGGAAGGTCCGCGAGGAGCAGAAGGTCGCGGCCCTCGTCGCAGGCTCGCGCGCCCTCGAGAAGTGCCTCAACGATGTGTTCAAGGCCTGCCACGATTGGCCGGCCGGGCACTGGTCTTCCAAGCCGGGCGGCTCCGATGCCGATGCGTTCGACCTCAAGAAGAACGCCCGCCTGCGCAAGTCCATGCGCGTCGCCCGCGACAGCATGATCCCGATGAACTACGTGATGCGCTGTGTCGGTCTCGCCGAGCAGGGCTTCTCGAGCATCGAGATCCCGACGTACACGACGGACTGGGACAGCGACTCCTACGTCACCGTGTCCGGCCAGAACTCGAACAACTCGGTCCGCGTGACCAACGAGTTCATGCAGGCGGTCGAGGACGACAGCGAGTGGAACCTCTACTACCGCAAGGCCACCGAGAAGGACCCGAAGACGGGCAAGCAGGTGCCGGCCATCGCCCGCACCGTCAAGGCGCGTGAGCTGTGGAGCCTCATCAGCTACAGCGCGTGGGCCTGCGCCGACCCGGGCATCCAGTTCGACACCACGATCAACGAGTGGCACACCTGCCCCAAGGACGGCCGCATCAACGCGTCCAACCCGTGCTCCGAGTACATGTTCCTCGATGACACGGCCTGCAACCTCGCGTCGCTGAACCTCGTGACCTTCCTGGATCAGGACACGGGCGTGTTCCAGGTCGAGGACTTCCGCCATGCGGTGCGGATCTGGACGACAGTCCTCGAGATCTCGGTGCTCATGGCGCAGTACCCGAGCAAGCAGATTGCCCGTCGTAGCTGGGACTACCGCACGCTCGGCCTCGGCTACGCCAACCTGGGCTCCCTGCTCATGCGCATGGGCATCCCCTACGACAGCCCCGATGGCCGCGCCTGGAATGGCGCCATCACGGCCATCCTCACCGGCGAGTCGTACGCCACGTCCGCCGAGATGGCCGAGGCCCTCGGCCCGTTCCAGCGCTTCCAGAAGAACCGCGAGCCCATGCTGCGCGTCATGCGCAACCACCGCCGCGCCGCCTACGACGCGCCGGCCAGCGAGTACGAAGGCCTGACGGTCACGCCGATGGGCATCGAGCCCGATCACTGCCCGAGCTACCTCGTCGCGGCGGCGCGTGACGCCTGGGACCGTGCGGTCGAGCAGGGCGAGCTCCACGGCTACCGCAATGCCCAGGTCAGCGTGCTGGCACCGACGGGCACCATCGGTCTGGTCATGGACTGCGACACGACCGGCATCGAGCCGGACTTCGCGCTGGTCAAGTTCAAGAAGCTCGCCGGCGGCGGCTACTTCCGGATCATCAACCAGTCGGTGCCGACGGCGCTGAAGCAGCTCGGCTACGACGACGCGGCGAGCGAGGCGATCGTCAACTACATCAAGGGCATCGGGACGCTCCGGGACGCACCGCACATCAACGATGTCGTGCTGCGCCTCAAGGGCTTCTCGCGGGAGTCGATCGCGAAGATCGAGGCGCAGCTCCCTTCGGCCTTCGACATCTCCTTCGTCATGAACCGCTTCACCCTGGGTGATGCGTGTCTGCGCGACGAGCTGGGCGTGCCGGATCATCTCCTCGAGGATCCGAGCTTCGATCTCCTGCAGTTCCTCGGCTTCGACGCCGATCAGGTGCAGGAGGCCAACGATGCCATCTGCGGCAGCATGACCATCGAGGGGGCCCCGGGCCTGAAGGACGAGCACCTGCCCGTCTTCGACTGCGCCAACAAGTGCGGTCGCTACGGCAAGCGCTCGATCGCGGCCACCGGCCACATCGGCCAGATGGCCGCCGCGCAGCCGTTCATCTCGGGTGCGATCAGCAAGACCATCAACATGCCCAACGAGGCGCTGGTCGAGGATGTCACCGAGGCCTACCGTCAGTCGTGGAACAGCATGATCAAGGCCATGGCGCTCTACCGCGATGGCAGCAAGCTGAGCCAGCCGCTCAACACGACGTCCTCCGAGGACATCGGCGAGCTGCTTGACGCGGTGAGCACCACGGAGCCCGAAGACGCAGCCAGCGAGCGTCTCGATACGCGCATCAAGGCCGCGGCCGAGCAGCTCACCGAGCGCGTGGTCGTGCGCTACCTGAGCAAGCGCCGTCGCATGCCCCAGCGTCGTGGCGGCTACACCCAGAAGGCGATCGTGGGCGGCCACAAGGTCTACCTGCGCACCGGCGAGTACCAGGACGGCACGCTCGGTGAGGTGTTCATCGACATGCACAAGGAAGGCGCCGCCTTCCGCAGCCTGATGAACTGCTTCGCCATCGCCGTCTCGATC
>JARGNS010000251.1 GCA_029213105.1 Planctomycetota bacterium | reverse complement strand
CTCTCCATCCTTCTCCTGCCCTTGATCAAGCTGATTCCGATGGCGGTCCTATTCGGCCTGTTCCTCTACATGGGCGTCGCGACCCTCAGCGGCAACCAGTTCTTCGAGCGCTTCACGCTGTTCTTCACCGACCCCAAGCTCTACCCGGCGACGCACTATGTGCAGAAGGTCAAGCATGCGCGGATCCACTTGTTCACCATGGTGCAGGTGGGAGCCCTCGGCGCACTGTGGGTGCTCAAGTCGAGCCCGCTGGGCATCCTCTTCCCGGTGCTGATCGCGCTCCTGGTGCCGTTGCGGCAGAGGCTCGGCAAGTACTTCACCAAGGAGGAACTAGAGGCGTTGGACGCGGAAGAGTCGGTCGAGGAGCAGGAGGCGACCCAATCGATGATGGGCGACGCCCACTCCTAGCACCGGACGGCTGGCCCGTGGGCGGCGAAGCAGGCCAACGCCAGTGCTTCGCCGCCGGCGTACCAGTACGGTGGCGGGAAGGCTCGTCGCGGGTTCTGTACTGCGCCTACGACTGGGAGGCGACTGGGAGGCCAGGGTCGAGCGCGGCCCGGCCTGCGGCCTCGCCTGGCCTCTCGCCCGCGAGAGCTGATGTGCGCTACCCAGCCTCCACTCGACTCCCGTTGGCCACGTTGATCTACGGATGGGGGATTCCAACGCCCTGCCAACGCAACGTCCGCAGGCCAGCTCGAACGTGCTAGCCCACCTGACGACCCCCCTTCCACCCGACAACGCCCCCCCATCGCCAGGCCGCGGCCCCTGCGCGGGCCAAGATGCCCGCCGAACCCGAGGCCTCGCCGTGCGACGCACGCAGGGCTCCCATCCCGTGCGCCCACGCGTTCTGCTGCGGTCCGTGATCCCCCTACGCAGCGGGCGGCGACCGCGATTCAAACGGACTCGTGAGCCCGCGCGCCTTGCGGTGCGCGAGGGTCCGGTCGATCACGCGCGGATCCGTGATCAGCGCGACGACCGAGGCTCAGGAGAGCGAGAACGTCCGGGCGGAGACAACGAAGCAAGCGGATGCGCATCCCGGGAAGCGAGCCGAATCGGCTGCGGAGGGGCATCGCCCGAAGAAGGCGATCGCACCACCTCCGGCCTCGGGGGTGCGAGTAGGGAGGATGGGTAGCAGGCCTGGCGGCCGGGGGTGGTGAGTGTCGGGGTGTTCGATCGAAGAGCCTCGAGCCGTCCGGCGGGAGGTGGCCTTCGTCCGGCTCATGAGGGAATGCGCAAGTCGCGCCGCGGGTATCAGTTTTTCTCGAAACGTCTCCTGACGGTTCTCTCTCAACCCTCGCCTAGCCGATGGGATGGCTGCGTCCATTCCACCCCTCCCCAGGACACCCCCGAGGCCTAGAACCCGCCTCCGGTACGCCTGCCTCCTCGCCTGCCTGCTGGTTGCCCTCCCGGGCCTTGCTTCTGCTGAGGACGCCTCAGCTGGGGCGGCTCTGCTCGAAGTGGGCCTCTCCGCCCGCACGGCCGGGGATCACCAGGCCGCCCAAGACGCGTTTGCCGAGGCCAAGGCGGTCTTCGAGAAGGCCAGCGACAAGCGCGCCCGCATCGCCCACTGGTACGAGCAGGCGTCGAAGGCGGCGCTCGCGGACGACAAGGGCAACGAAGCCGCCATGCTCATCAATGCGGGGCAGGCCTACATGCAGGCCGGCGATGCGGAGGAAGGCCTCGTGAAGATCCGCGAGGGCCTCGCTTTCGCCGAGAAGCACGGGGCGCGCAACTGGCAGGCCCGCGGCGGCGCGATGCTCGCGCAGATCCTCCACCAGATGGGGCGCTATGAGGCGGCCATCATCGAGGCCGAGAAGGTCCAGCCCATCCTTGAAGAGCTGAAGGATGGTCAGGGCGGCACCCTCGCCGCGATCACGCTTGGAAAGGCGCGCGCCGCAACCGGCGCACTCGGCATTGCCGCCGAGGACTTCAAGAAGGGCCTCGCCCTCGCGCAGAAGGCCAAGTTCGGCGCGGGCATCCTCCACGCCGTCTCGCATCTCGCGTTCACCTACTACCGACTCGGCGACCTCGAGTCGGCGCGGCCGTACTACGAGGCCGAGCTCAAGATCAGCGAGGCGAACAAGCTCGATCCCAAGCGCATCGACGACTGCTACACCAACCTCTGTCAGATCTACTGGGTCCTCGGCGAGTTCGACGTGCTGGACACGATGCTCGAGCGTGGCTTGAAGCGCGCCGAGGCCGAGAGTCGCGACATGCTCGGCGCCGACATGCGCATGAAGCAGGGCCAGCTCGCCACCCTGGAAGGCCAGGTACGCCTCGGTCTCAAGCAGTTCCAGGCGGCGGAGAAGATCTTCCGCGAGCACGGCCAAGAGAAACGCATCACCGACGCGTACCTCAACATGGGTGGTGCCTACGCCCGCATGGGGCGATCCGAACGCGCCATCAAGTACCTCGAGCAGCGGCTGGATCAGGTACCAAGAGCCGATCTCGTCTCGACGGAGAAGCGGGGCCTGCGCGATCGCGCGCGCCTGCAGATCGACCTGGCGGGTCTACACAGCGACCTGGGTCAGTTCGACGACGCACTCGACAGCATCGAGCTCGCCAAGGAGGCGGCTGCAAAGGCCGGCGATGCCCAGCACGTGGTGCGGGCGACCTCCACGGAGGGCAGCCTCTACTGGAAGCTCGGTGCGTACGAGCACTCCCTTGCGCTCCACCGTCGCGCGCTCGAGGGCGCGAAGAAGATCGGTGACACGCGCAGTGAGATGGTCGCCGCCGGCAACGTCGCCGTGCTCATGAAGGAGATGGGCGACCTCGAGGGTGCCGTGAAGGCGACCGAGGCCGTCGTGGCGCTCGCCAAGAAGCGCAACAGTGTCAAGCAGCAGCTCCACGCGCTTTGCAGCCTCGCCGGACTGCATCACCTGCGTGACAAGGACGACGAGGCGCGCCCGTTCATGGAGCAGGCGCTGGAGTTGGCCACCGCGTACGGAGAGCCCTTCGAAGTGCTCGACACGCGCATAACCGCATCGGTTTTCATCGCCGACCGCGACGAGCGTGTGGCCGAGCTTCAGGCGATCGCCAAGGAGGCCCACAAACGCCGCGCGTCCACGCGTGAGGTCGAGGCTCGCCAGGGACTCGTGGATCTCCACATCGCCGCTGGCGAATTCGAGGATGCGCTCGACGAGGCGGAGCGCGCCGCACTACAGCTCGAGGACGTCCTTGGTGGTCTCGGTGATGCCCACGGCGCCTACGCGCGCGGTCGTTACGCGTTGGTCTACCAGCTCGGGGCCCTCGCCGCCGCCGAGCTCGATCAGCCGGAGGACGTCTTCTCGATGCTCGAGCAGGGCCGCGCCAGCATGCTCGTGAGTGCCCTGCGCGCCCGGGACTTTGTCGACTGGGATGCGTTGCCCGAAGAGCTCGTGGCGGCGCAGGCCCAGGCGCGCGTCGCCGTGAGTCGTGCGCAGGAGCGCGTGGCCAAGGCCGCCCGCCGCCGCGACCTCAAACGCCGTCGTGAGGCCAGTGCCGCGTTGGAGGTGGCGTTGGCCGAGGCACGTGCCGCCGCGGATCGCGTGCAACGTGCAGCCAAGGGTCGCGCACAGATCGCGTTCCCGCGCGTGCCGCCGCTTGGAGACATCCAGGCAGTGCTCGAAGAAGACCAGGCATTCGTCGTCCTCGGCTTCGCTGGCACTCAAGCGCTCGCGGTGGTGGTCCGGCCGGACGACGAGCGCGTCGTCCGCCTCGGCGAGCGCAACCCCATCGAGTCGGCGGCTGCGAACCTCGTCCTCGACGATCCCGACGCCAACGGCACGAAGGCTTTGGCCGCGCTCACCGAGAAGCTCGTGAAGCCCCTCGTCCTCGGCGACGGTGTGAAGGAAGTCATCATCTCGCCCCAGGGCCAGCTAGCCCAGACGCCGCTCAGCCTCCTGTTCAAGGAGCAGCGCATCGTGATGACGCCGAGCGCCACGACGTACGCGCACCTGACCGACGCCGAGATCGAGACGCCCGGTACGAAGGTGCTCGCCATGGGCGACCCCTTCTACGGCACCGGCGGCTCGGCAGCCGTCGCAAGCGTCTACACGCGGAGTCGTGGCGTCACGCGCAGCGATAGCCGCGCGGGCGGCACGCTCGCCCAGCTGCCGGCGACGCGTCCCGAGGTGAAGGCCGTCGGGGACGTGCTGCTCCTCGGCAAGGAAGCCAACGAGGCCCGCTTCCGCAGCGCGGTGGTGGCCGAAGAGCGCTGGCGCGCGGTGCACTTCGCCTGCCACGGCCTCGTGAATCCGGATGCTGCCGATCTCTGCGCGCTTGCACTGACGCCGCACGGGGAAGACGACGGCTTCCTCACGTCCCTCGAACTCCTGCAGATGCGCATCCCGACGGACCTCGCCGTGCTCTCCGCCTGCGAGACCGGTCGCGGCCAGGTCAAGGCGGGCGTGGGCCTCATGGGCCTCGCGCGTTCATTCATCCATGCCGGTGCGCCGCGCGTGGTGTGCTCGCTCTGGAAGGTCGACGACGAGGCGACAAAGGCCTTCATGGGGAAGTTCTACGAGCTATGGAACCCCAAGAAGGGCAAGGGCATCGCGCCGGCCGAGGCACTCAAGCAGGCCCAGGCCCACGTGCGCAGCCAGGAGAAGTGGAAGCATCCGTATTATTGGGGGGCATGGGTCCTCTGGGGTCTACCCCGCTAGCTAGCCCTTCGCGTGGCTGCCGTCGAGAAGGGTGCGTTGCCGGTCTTGCCGCACGCGCAGAGCGCGACGACCGCGCCCTCGCAGACCATGCCGGGATCTGGTGACGTGCAAAGAACCAGGAGCGCTGTGGACACGGGGAGATCCAACTCCCCCGTTCCGATCTCCATTCGCACGCGTCCGCGAGCGGTCACGTCACCCGGGGAGCCGCGCCTCCGTCTGTCGGTCCTGGCTTCTGCCGACGCTCGTCCCGCCACGCGCGAACATCCATGTACTGGTACTCGATCCCGAAGCGCTCGTGGATGGACTTGAGCTTGCCCATGTAGCCCTCGTGCAACTCCTCGGGCGTACCGTTCGGGTACGGCGGGCAGAAGTACGTGCGGCAGCCGAGCAGGCGCCCCTCGCGCGCCTTGCACAGGCGATCGCTCCCCCACGCAGGGCACTGCTGTGGATCGTCGTTCACGTGCTGGGTCGTCTCATGGCGGAAGAAGTACTCCGCCTCCAGCGTCGTGGCGTAGAGACGATGGCCGTAGGCGTCGAAGTCGCAGCAGTTGCCACTGGCGGAGCAGGTGAACTCGTAGCGTGGGAGCTGACGCGCCACGTCCTCGTAGAGCGCCTCGAGGGCCTCGAACGCACGCGACCAATCGGGCTCGTCCGGCGGCGGGTAGTCGGGGTTCACGCTGCTCACGACGCGCGTCTCGGGCGGGCGCGCGTGCTTCTGCTCCAGCGGCGAGGTGTCGCCCGTGAGCAGGACCTCGATCTCCTCACGCGAGTAGAGGTCACCCTGGTCGATGCCCTCACAGCGCTGCTTGGTCTCCTCCCACTCGCGGCGATCGTTCATCACGTCTTCCCAGAACGGGAAGGTGGTGCAGCGCTGGGGCTTGGCTCGGTAGACCGTGCACTTGCCGCCCTTGAGCATGACGCAGTCGCCGTTCTCGTGTTCCTTCAGCGAGAAGCGCTTGCCGACGCGACGCACGAAGCGCTGCTTGAACACGTGCAGGGAGACACCGCGGGCCTTGGCCATGGCCTTCAGCTCGTCCTTCGTGGCCCAGACATGGCCCGGCTCCCCGGTGCAGCACTGACCGCAGGCCGTGCAGCGAAAGCGCAGGCCGTCGGCGTACCAGGGGGTGTCGTCGGACGCGCTCACCGCCTCGGCTTGCGCTTGCGCACGGGGGCCGACGGGCGCTTGGGCGCGGGCGCTTCCGCGGCG
>JARGNS010000250.1:4995-5867 GCA_029213105.1 Planctomycetota bacterium | reverse complement strand
GGTTCCAGAAGGCCTTCTCCTACGGGAACTGGCAGAACACGATCGCCACGGCGGACGAGATCGAGAGGATTATCGGGATCGTCGAGGACGGGTTGAACGAAGGTGGGCTCGGCGTCTCGATCAACGCCGGCTACGCCCCCGGCTACGGTCATAAGGAGTACCACGCGCTGGCCGAGCTGGCCGCGCGGCACGGCGTGGCCACGTTCACGCACGTGCGCTTCGCGAATGTCATGGAGCCGCGCAGCTCCTTCGAGGCCCTCCAGGAGCAGCTCTCCCTCGCGGCGATCACCGGTGCGCACATGCACGTCTGTCACCTCAACAGCACCAGCGTCCGGGACATCGAGGCCTGCGCCCAACTCGTGCAGGACGCGCAAGCCCGCGGCTTGCCCGTGACCGTCGAGGCCTATCCCTACGGAGCCGGGTCCTCGGCCGTCGGGGCCGAGCTCTTCCGGGGGGATGACTGGATTCAGCGTTTCGGCGTGAAGGATGCCTCCGCGCTCGAGTTCAACGGGAAGCCCCTCACCCAGGCGAAGATCGACGAGATGCAGAAGAGCTCGCCCGGGGACATCGTCGTGATCCACTTCCTGCGCCCCGACGACAACGAGGAGGACCAGGCCCTCATGGATCGCTCGGTGCTCTATCCCGGCGGAGCGATCGCCTCGGACGCCATGCCCTGGACCGACAAGGACGGGCAGATTCTCGAAGGAGACGTCTGGCCCCTTCCGAAGGACGCGTTCGCGCATCCGCGCAGTGCAGGATGCTTCTCTCGGTTCCTGGGGACGTGGGTGCGACAGCGCAAGGCGATCTCGCTGATCGAGGCGCTACGCAAGACCTGTCTGATCCCGGCGCAGATCATCGAGGGCTACGTGCCG
>JARGNS010000250.1:0-4985 GCA_029213105.1 Planctomycetota bacterium | reverse complement strand
CAAGCTGGCGGGCACACTCGCGCGTAACGGGGTGGACCTGACCGTCTTCGACCTGGAGCGCATCCAGGCCGCTTCGACGTTCATCGAGCCGGCTCTTACTTCGGTCGGGCACCGACACGTCATCGTGGGGGGCGTGCCGATCATCCAGGACGCGGAGCGGGTCCCCGGGGTGCTGCCCGGGCGCCCGATCCGCCGCTCCGTCTAAGGGGAGTGGGTGAGATGAGCGCGCAACATCCGCCTCGGCCGCGAGTCCCGGTCACGATCGTGACGGGGTTCCTCGGCGCGGGCAAGACGACCCTGATGAACCACGTGCTGCACGGCAGCCACGGTCGTCGTCTCGCCGTGCTCGTCAACGACTTCGGAGCCGTGAACGTCGACGCCTCCTTGCTCCGGGGGGGAGGAAACGAGATCGTCAGCCTGGAGAACGGCTGTATCTGCTGCAACCTCAGCGATGGGCTCGTCACCTCGGCCATGCGTCTCGTCCGCTTGGCCACGCCCCCGGAGCACATCCTCATCGAGACTTCCGGTGTCTCGGATCCCATCGAGGTCGCGCGCACCTTCAGCGATCCGGAGCTCCAGCCCTACGCACCACTGGATGGCATCGTGACGATCGTGGACGCCGAACTCGCGCCGACGCTCGAGGATCAAATGGCCGAACTGGCCCGTCGGCAGGTCGCCGCGGCGGACGTGGTCATCCTGAACAAACTGGACCTCGTGGGCGACGAGGGCCGGCGGGGGGCCACTGGGTGGATTCAGGAGCACGCGCCCCACGCGCGACTCATCGAAGCGCGGCACGGCGAGGTGCCGCTGGAACTGATCCTGGGCCTCGGTGGGAGCGCGGCCCGGGGAGCGCCCGCATCCGCAGACGGACACCGGGCGGCACCCGCCTTCGACACTTGGACCTACGAGAGCTTGAGTCCCCTCCCCATGCGCCGCCTGCACACAGCCCTCAGCCGCATGCCCAGGACCGTCTTTCGGGCGAAGGGACTCCTCTACCTGGAGGAGAAGCCCGAGTACCGCTGCGTCCTGCAGTCCACGGCACAGCGGGCGGCGATCACGGTGGACAGCCCATGGGGGACGAATGAGAAGCAATCCCAGATCGTCTTCATCGGGAGCGCCGGCGGCGTTGATGCCGAGGAACTGCGTGCCCTCTTCGAGTAGCCAGCTGGCGGTCACGTCCGCCCGCTCCAGGATCCCCGCGCAAGGGGGAGTATCGCGCGTTTGGCGTTTCATCTCCAGCGAGCTCAGAGCGTGCTTTCGGGTTGGTGCGGCCGTGGGGCTGGCGATCCTGCTCCTCGCCCCGGCGATGGCATGGGCTGGCGACGTCACGCGGGCTCCTCCCGAGGACGATGCGGCACTTCCGCGCCAGGTCTTCGGTGGCCCCCAGAGCGTGTCCGGCCAGTTGCTGCATGACCGAGAGGTGCAGGGGGTGCGACGTTTTTCGCTGCTTCCGGGCCCATCACGGAGCTACCTCGCGTGGAAGGACCGCCTCGCCCGTCGCACCGGGCTGTCTCTGGGAGCGGACTACAACGTCTTCTTCCAGCAGGCAGCGCCGACCCTGTCGGGTACGCCCGGAAACGCAGCGGCCGGTATCTTCCGCGTCTATGGAAACTGGTCCCTCGTGGCGCGGGACACGGACCGGGAGGGCTCGTTCGTTTTCAAGGTCGAGAATCGATCCCGCCTCGGCACGAAGCTCTCACCGAACAACCTCGGCCTCGCCCAAGGAAGCCTCTTCCCCTCGGCCACGACGTTCTCCGATTGGGGCTGGGGCATCAGCAATCTCGAGTGGCAGCAGCACGTACGGCTCGGCGAGGTCCGAGGAGGATTCGCGCTGGGTCAAGTGGACGTCACGGACTGGCTGACGGTGCTGGAACCTGCGAATCCGTGGGTCGGATTCACGAGCATCGTCCCGCTCGTCTATCCGACGAATCCCGTACCGGACCAGGGACTCGGGGCCATGGCCTTCGTCTTCCTCCGAGATCAAAGCACACCGTACGTGATGCTCGGCACGAGTGACGCCGACGGCGAGCCGACGCGTCCGTTCGGGGATTCACCGATCGACACGCGGGCGTGGTACTCGTACGCCGAAGTCGGTTGGACCCCGTCGTACGCCGAGCGCTATCAGAAGAACGTCCGACTCACGTGGTGGAACGTCGACGCACGTGAAGCCGCCGGCTCCCCAGCCGGCTCCGGCGTGTCGGCCACGGCGACGTGGAAGATCGGCTGCGACCGCTGGAGCCCTTTTCTTCACGCGGGACACAGCTTCGGCGGGGCGGCCCTGGCCAGAACCTCCGTCAGTGTCGGCTCGACGTACGCGCTCGGCCAGGGCGATCTGGCCGGACTCGCGCTGGCCTGGGCCCGCCCGACGGACGACGAGCTGCGCAACCAGGTCTCGATGGAGGTCTTCTACAACTTCCAGGTCTCCGAACACCTGCATGTCACCCCGGACATCCAGCTCGTCCTCCATCCCTCCCGCCGACCTGCAGAGGAGGTGCTGTGCTTGCTCGGGCTCCGGATCCAACTCGACTTGTAGGCGCGTGAGGAGGTCCGCCGCGAGGTCAGGCGCCTGGTGAGCGGGCAGGAGATGTCCACGCCCGTTCCACGACCTACGCGGCGAAGGGACACGCGAGCACGCCGGGCAGGGGTCTGCCAAGCTCGCGACCGGCGCTCCCCTGGATCACCAACGCGCCACAAGAGCGGCAGCAGGACACAGGGGAGACGGTGGGCAGCCGGCGGATGTCCGCCTTCGACCCGTAACGCCGAGCGGTAGGAGCCGGCCTCAACCGTCCGCGGATCGTGGGCCTCAATCCTATGTACTTCGTCGAACCGGCTGGCCCGGCAACGCGTCCCCGATGCGCTTCCCTTCCTTGATGACCGGCACTCCGTTCACGACGACGTGGCGATATCCAGCCGAGACCTGAGCCGGCTTCAAGTACGTGGAGCGGGCCTCGACCCGATCGATATCGAAGACCACGACATCGGCATCTGCTCCGACCTGGAGGCGCCCCTTCTTCTTCATCTGGGGAACGGACGACTCGAGGATCTGGGCCGGGATGAGGCTCATCTTGCGCAAGGCGTCCGAGAGGCCGACGGCCTTGCGATCGCGAACCCACGTTGCGAGGAACCGCGAGAAACAACCCGCGCTTCGCGGATGCGCGAAGGCGTCGTCCGGAAGGGGCCAGGTGTCTCCTTCGATGATCTTTCCGTCGCTGCCGGTCCACGGCATGGCATCCGAAGCGATGGCTCCCCCCGGGTACAGCACCGACAGGTCCATGAGCTTGCGGTCGCGCTCGTTCTCGTCGGGGCGCAGGAAGTGCATGACGACGATGTCCCCGGGAGAGCTCTTCTGCATCTCGTCGATCTTCGCCTGGGTGAGGGGGGCCCCGTTGTGCTCGAGCGCACTGGCACTGTCGACGCCCCACCGCTGTAGCCAGTCGTCCCCGCGAAAGACCTCCGCGCCGACGACGCTCGAACCTGCGCCGTAGGGGTACGCCTCAACTGTGATCGGAAGACCCTGTTCCTGTGCCTGCTTCACGAGTGCAGCGCAATCCTCGATGTCCCCTACGCTCGTGCTGTTCAGGTGGCAGATGTGCATGTGTGCGCCCGTGATCGCCGCGAGCGAGATCTGCTCTTGCAGCGCCTCGAACGAGCTCCGAGGCTCCTGGGCGTTCAGGAATCGGACGTGCGTGTACGTCCCCACGCCATGCTTTGCCGCCAGTTCGGCCAGGGCGTGGTACTCCTTGTGACCGTAGCCGGGGGCATAGCCGGCGTTGATCGAGACGCCCAGGCCTCCCTCCTTCAATCCCGTCTCGACGAGGTCGATGATCTGCTCGATCTCCTCCGGTGTCGCCACGGTGTTCTGCCACCCGTCGTACGAGAACGCAGCCTGGAACCACCCGATCGTGCCGTCCGGAGGGGCTGCCCGCGGCTCCTTCACACTGACGCGTGCGTACGTCCAGGCTGCACCAGCGCCGTAGTTGATGGGCCGCCCCTCGGCGGCTGTCTTCTTGTAGAAGTCGGAGATCGGAAGCAACCCGGACTCCAACTCAAGCGCGGTCGTGACGCCGTCATGGGCCTGCACCCATGCGGCGGGAAGCTGTTGCCCATGTGCATGCAGATCGATGAACCCCGCGGCCACGACCTGACCGGTCGCGTCGAGAACCTGCTCACCAGCCAGGTCTCGATCGGAGATCGCCGCGATACGGCCCGATTTGATGCCGACGTTCAGCGTCTTGTCTCGTCCGGAAGCCGGATCGACGACCCGCCCCCCCTTGATGACGAGGTCGAACGGTCCGCTCTGGTTCGGAGGTTCCTTGTCCTCGTCGGCTCGTGCCAGCCGTGCGGCACCCAGCGCCACGGCAACGCCTGTGGCCGTCGCGCCCAGGATCACCTGGCGCCGACTCCAGTTCGCGGCGACCTTGTCATCAGAGTCCATCTGTGTCTCCTGTGCAGTGATGGACTTGGGAGGAGGAGGGCCGGCTCGAACCCGCTTTCGCACCGTTGACCCCTCCTCCGACGAGTCCGAGGTTGAGGGTATCAGTTGTGTCTTGCTCCATCAGTTACTATCTGCTTTCAGGGTTGAACCAGGGGTCGATACGGCTCTTTCCTAGAACTGGCCGAAAGGCCAGGGAAAGGAAGAGAGATGAGCGAGGACAAGAAGACTGAGGGGATGGCTGGCGGCCCGCTTCCGGAGGGAGGCGTAGGCGACGACGTCGCCGGAGCCGAGCAGTGCTCCGCGTCAGGACATTCCTGCACTTCTGTTCGAGTACTCGACACCGGGGGCGTCCTCGCGCCCGAGCCGGGGTCGAGACACAGATCGGACTACGAGGCCGTCGATCAAGCCCCATTCCCGGCCCGTTCGACGCTCGATGATACGCATCCTGTGCCTCCTCGAGGGGGGGCGTACCTTTCTTTCTGTAAGTAGCTCCCCGACGACGTGGGGGGGCCGCCATCTTTGCTGAAGCGAGCGTAGCGAGCGGAAGCAA
>JARGNS010000249.1 GCA_029213105.1 Planctomycetota bacterium | reverse complement strand
AGCTTCATCGCCGAGTCCTCCGCAGGCGCCAACGACGGCAGCCAGGGCGGCGGCGGTGGTGGCTTCAGCGCGACGGGCACCAGCGGTGCGACGAGCGCCGGTGACACGAGCGCCTTCGGTGGCGGCGTGTTCGGCGATGCGCGCTTCATGCGCGACCTCGCTCTGTTCCAGCCTGATCGCGGCTACCAGCCCAACGCGAACGCGTCGGGCGGCAATGGCGGCGGCGGTGGCAGCCTCGAGGACGACAATGGTGCGTCCGAGACCGGCGACAACGTCTCCGGCCCCGGCGACGACGCTGGTGCTGGCGGCGGTGGTGCCGGTGGTGCCATCTGGGTGATCGCCGAGACGGTCCTGGTCGGCCCGGCGGCCGTTCTGACCGCCAATGGCGGCAAGGGGGGCAACACCTACGGTCCCTCGGAGCAGCTGTTCGATCCCGGCGAGGACGGCAACCCGGGTACGGCCGACGATGTGTTCCTCGGCTTGGCTCCGGGCGCACCGGCGACGGGCACCGGCGACGGTGGCCCCGGCGGTGGCGGCTCGGGTGGTGCGATCTTCCTGATTGGCAAGATGGACATCACGGTCGATGCCGGCGCCACGATCGAGGCGAATGGCGGCGCGGGCGGCACGAGCAACAACGGCACGCGGGCCGGCGGTGCTGGTGCGCTGGGCCGGATCGCACTCCTGCGCTTCGCAGGTGGATCGCAGACGATCGGAATCGCGGCACCGAACCTGGCCACCGCGCCGGACTGGCAGCCGACGGTCGACGAGCAGTCCACCGGTCAGAGCGACTGGGTCGATCTCTTCACGCCGACGGCGGACTTCGCTCCGCTGGTGAACGGTCAGCCGCAGTTCCCGACCTTCAACGGCAACTTCCAGTTCCCGGGCGCTGCGATCCCCGGGTTCCTCGAGACCCCCATGGGCAGTGGTGGTGGCGGCCAGACCCATGGCGTCACCTTCGAGGGACGCTTGGAGTTCCAGGGGGCGGACTTCCTGCTTCCCGAGCCGGGGGTAGGGACGCCGACGTCGGCCGATGGCCTGACCACGTGGTTCGACTGGACGACCATCGACAGCATCGATGGCAAGCGCTACATCCGCTGGCGTTGGCGCTTCTGGACCGAGTCGACCTACGGTTCGACGTTCCCGGGCCCCGGTGTGCTGCCGGTCCCGACGGTCTTCGACCTGACGATCCCGTTCATCAAGTAGAGCCCGTTCGTCACGTGGACGGCCGGCAGCCGCTGCTGGCGCGACGGTCCTCCACCGACATCGATTCGTTGCCCCGTACGGGGTGATCGCCGGAGCCCCGGGGCCATGCCCCGGGGCTCCTTTTCTGCCCGCTGGATCAACCTCCCTGGAGCCCGTGTCCTGGCCCGCGCCGATCTGATGAGCCGCACCTCCGACCGCAAGCCGCCCTTCCTTGCCCGCCTGCTTGGTCAGGCCGTGGCGCGGATCTACCTGCGCCGCCCGGAGATGGCGGAGGTCATCGCGATCCGCTACCGGAGCCTGCGTGGCTTCCTGGTGGGGGTCGGCAACGAGCTTGCCTACCGCCTGGGGCTGCAGCGGGCCCCGGGGCTGATCTCGGCCAACCTCGAACTCACCAACCACTGCAATCTCAAGTGCAGCTTCTGTCCCACCGGCAATGGCCTGCTGGCGCGGCCGCGGGGCTTCATGGAGCCCGAGGTGTTTCGGCGCGCCCTGGCCGGGGCCGGGCCGCTCGAGTTCATGCTGCTGTTCCAGTGGGGCGAGTCGCTGCTGCACCCCCAGTTCGGGGTGCTTGCCCAGGAGGCGCGTGCCCACGGGGCCCGGACGCTCGTGACGACCAACGGCACCCTGCTCGACGACCGCCGCACGGAGACCCTGCTGGGGGCTGGGCTGGATCGCGTGACGGTGTCCGTGGATGGCGACGCCGAGAGCCACGCCGCGATCCGGGGCGTACCCCTGGCACGCACCGAGGCGGGCCTCGATCGCCTGATCGCGGAGCGCGACCGTCGCGATCTCGATCTGGCCATCGATGTGTCCATGGTCGTGTCCCCGGAGACCGAGCACGCCGTCGAGGCCTTCGAGGCCCGCTACGCCGACCGCGTCGATCGCGTCCAGAAGATCCCGCTGCTGACGTGCGGGGAGCGCCGGACCCGCTGCCGCGAGCCGTGGCGCGGCGGGCTCGTGGTGCTGCAGGATGGACAAGTGACCGTCTGTTGCGTGGACCACGATGGCGAGCTGGCGTTCGGCGACGTGTCCGAGAACTCCCTGCGTTCGCTCTGGAACGGCCCGGCGATGAAGGAGCTGCGGCGCCAGCATGTCGAGGGCGACCTGCCTCCGATCTGTGCGCGCTGCACGGAGTATCCGACCGACGCGGCAGCCCCGCGCTTCTCCAAGCCCAAGGAGGCCTCCAAGGAAGCGCCCCACATGCAGTTGCCCCCGCGGGGGGATCAACCGCATGGCGGGCCGCGCCCGCGCCGGGGAGAGCCGGCAGCATGAAGGGCCTGCGACGCCAGTACACGGACATCCTCCGCGACCGCGCCCTGGCCGGCGATGTGGCCAGCCTGCTGCAGCACGGCATGCGCTTCATCGGGACGGCCCTCGGGCCGCGCCGTGGGCGTCCCCTGGTCGGCCCGGCGCTCGGGACGCTGGTCGTCACGTACCGCTGCGACCTGCGCTGTGTGGTCTGCGATCTGCCAGCGCGCGCCGCGGCGCGTCGCCGCGCCGGCGACCTCGAGCTCGATACCGAGGGCTTGCGGCAGGTCCTGCGGGACATGAAGGCCATCGGCACGGCCGGGGTCGGCTTCACGGGTGGGGAGCCGATGCTACGGCCGGACCTCCCGGAGCTGATGCGCGAAGCGACGCGCCTGGGGCTGCATGGACACCTGAACACCGACGGCTTCCGCGTCGCGGAGCGGGTGGACGATCTGCTTGCCACGGGGGTGCGTTCGATCAACCTCTCCCTCGATGGGCCGGACGCGGCGACCCACGACGCGGCGCGTCGCAAGGCCGGTTCGTTCGAGACGGTGCTCGGAGCCCTGCGGGCCCTGCGCGAGGCCCGTGGCACGCGCCGTGGGCCCCAGATCACGGCGGTGACCGTGCTGACCGCGCGCAACGTGCACCGCGCCGCCGACGTCGTACGGGTGGCGACCGAAGCCGGCGCGGATCGCGTCGGCGTGATTCCCGTGCACGACTTCGGCCAGGGCGAGGACGCGCCCGAGCCGGCCGCCGTGCAGCGCGCCCTCGACGACCTCGCCGACCTGCATGCGCGTGGTCTGGTCGACAACAGCACCGGCTATCTCGATCTGATTCCGCGGGCCTTCCGGGGGGAGCCCTCGCCGCTCTACTGCTACGCCCCGTACGCCAGCGTCGTCGTGGACTGCTACGGCGAGGTGTTCCCGTGCTTTCCCCTGATGGAGCGCAACGAACCCGTCGGACGCATTCCCCTCGTCCCGCTCTGGCGCTCGAAGGCCTACGCCGAGGCGCGCCGGGAGCTGGAGAGCTGCACGGCGTGCCTGTGGAACTGCCATACGGAGATGAACCTCGCCCTGCCCCAGGGGCGCTTGGCCCCGCGACCCGGCGCCGTCGAGGTGGCCTCGTGAACCTGGGCCTGGCCAAGCACATCGACCGGGTGGCCGGGGGGCTCCTGGGCTGGGCGTTCGGCGCCTGGGACCGCGTGCGGGAGTGGGTGCGCCCGCCGGCGCCGGTCCAGCATGTCGATCACGTCTTGCTCGTGAAGTTCTGGGGCCTGGGCAACTGGGCTCTCTTGCGGCCGATTGCACGGGACGTGCGCGCCCGCTACCCGGGCGCACGCATCACGATCGCCACGCTGGCCGGCAATGCGCCGCTCGTCGAGGACCTCGCCGACGACCTGTTGCTCGTCTCGACGCGCTCCACGTGGCGGACGGTGCGCGACCTCGCCCGCGCCGCGTGGCGTCTGCGCCGTGCCCCGCCCTCGCTCGCGCTGGACTTCGAGCAGTTCGCCCGCAGCGGTGCGCTGCTCGCACGCCTGGGGCGCGCCGCGCAACGTGTGGGCTTCCGCACACCTGCCACGGGCGGGGGAGCCTCCCGCGGGCGCGACGCGCTGTACACGGTGACCGTGCCCTGGCGCGAGGACGCCCACGCCTCGCGCTCGTTCCGCGATCTCGCCGAGGCGGGCGGCGTGGCCCCCGCGCCGTACGTACCGGGCGGCCTGGCCGTCTCGGAGGCGGGTCGCGCCGAGCTGCGGGCCCTCGAGGTGGCCGGCCCGTACGTCGTGCTGCATCCGGGCAGTGGCGACAACTTCCCCGGCCGGCGCTGGTCCGAAGCCGGGTTCGCGGCCGTCGGCCGCGCGGCCCGGGCGGCGGGGCGCCAGGTCTACGTCACCGGCGGGCCTTCCGAGGCGCCCCTTGTGGCCCGCACCGCAGCCGCCATCGGCGACGGGGCCGTGCCCCTGGCGGGCCGCCTGGCGATTCCGGGGCTGATCGCCCTGCTTGACGGCGCGGAGGTGCTCGCGCGCACCGACACGGGGCCGGTGCACCTGGCCTCGGCCTTGGCCACCCCGGTCCTCGCCTTCTACGGTCCGAACACCCCGGTGCTCTATGGTCCGCTGTCGGCCGGCTCGCGGGCCTTCCATCGGGATCTGCCGTGCAGCCCGTGCATTACGGTGGCGAACTACCGCTCGAGCCGCTGCCGCATCCACAGCTGCATGGCCAGCATCCCCACGGGGGAGGTGGTCGCGGCGCTGCAGCAGGTACTGCGCGATCACGCCACGGGCGTCGATCACAGCACGGGGAGCACGCGATGAATGGGCGTCAGGGGTGGATGGCCGCGGCTGTGGTCGCGTTGATCGTCGTGCTCGTCCACGGCAGCAGCCTGGGGGGCGGGTTCGTCTACGACGACCATCGCTTCATCGAGCACAACGAAGCCCTCGCCGACCTCTCGCTCACCGACGCCTTCGTCTCGCCCGCAACAGCCTCGGCTGGTGACGGCATCGTGCACGACATCTACCGGCCGCTGCGCACGATCCTGTACGCCGCGCAGTACCGCCTGTTCGTCGAGGATGGGGGGGCGGGAGACTACCGCCTGCCCTGGTGGCACGCCGTGAGCATCCTGCTGCACGTGCTCAACACGTTGCTCGTGCTGCGCCTGCTGCTCTCGCTGCTACGTGGCGCGCTGTTGCCCGCGGCCGCCGGCGCACTGCTCTTCGGCCTGCATCCGCTCACAAGCGAGAGCGTGGCCTGGCTCTCGTCCCAGGGTGATCTGCTCGCGGTGACGTTCCTGCTGTCGGCCCTGCTCGTGATGGAACGTCGCGGGCTGGGTCGCACCGTCGTGGGGGGGGCCTGCTTCTTCCTCGCATGCCTCTCGAAGGAGTCGGCGTTCATGCTGCCGCTCCTGCTGCCGCTGCGCGACCTCGCCTTGCCGCGCGAGGAGGGCACGCCCTGGGCGCGCACCACGTGGATCCGCGTCGGCGTCCTGGCCGTCCTGGCGGGTCTCTACCTCGTCGCACGTCACGCCGTGCTGCCGGGGCTCGCGCAGGTTTCGCACGCGCACGGAAGTGTGTTCGCGACGGCGCGCGCGATGCTCGACGGCATGACGTGGTACGCCCAGAGCCTCGTCCTGCCCCTGGGCTTCTCGTTCGACACGCGCCTCGATGTGCCCGAGCGTTGGAGCGATCCGGAGGTGTGGGTGGGCTTCGGCGTGCTGGCCAGCCTGGTGCTCGCAGGCCTCTACGGCCTGCGCACGCGCCGCTACCTGCTCGCGTTCGCCTGCCTCGGCGTGCTCGTGGCCCTCGGGCCCGTGAGCAACATCCTCGTTCCGCTCAAGACCTTCGTGGCCGACCGCTTCTTCTATCCGGCGCGGCTCTGCGTGGCCGTGGGCCTCGGCGCCCTGCTCGCGAGCCTGCGCGACGTGCCCCGGGCCGCG
>JARGNS010000248.1 GCA_029213105.1 Planctomycetota bacterium | reverse complement strand
GGTTGTCCCCGGCCTCGCCCGTCAACCGGACGCGGCCAAGCGAGGCCACGAGCTTCTGGAAGTCGGCCCACAGGGCGGGTGTGTGGTACTCCAGCGGAGCCGTCGTGCGGACTGGCGGATCCAGCAACGGGTAGTCGTCGCCCACCAGGCAGTGCAGGGCGATGCCGAGGTGTTCGGCGACCGCCGTGACGAACGGACGTTCGCGCGGCAGCGGCAGGCGGTCGAACACGACCGTCGCAGCCTGCATGGCGACGGCCTCGCCTCCCGCTCGCTCGTTCTCCAGCACGGTGGCCGCCACGGCGCTGGAGTCCATGCCGCCACTCATGGCCACGACGACGGAGTCCGTGCGCAGGCGGTCTGCCACCGCACGCTGGAAGACGGCGCGGAAGTGCTCCACGTACTCCTGCTCGTGGCGGTAGCGGAGCATGGGGACGTCTTGCGGGAAGGACCAGTAGGGTGCGATCGATACGCGACCGTCGTGGAGCACCAACGCGTTCGCCGGAGGAACGCGGCGAATGTCCGCGTACATCGTCTGGGATCCCTCGATGGAGGTGTGCGATCCCGTCACGAGGAAGTCCCCGACCGCCGTGTGGTCCAGGCGATCCGAAACCCCGGGGACTTGCCGTAGGCAGGGCAAGCTGTCGCTCACCACCAGCATGTTCCCCGGGCGAGCGTAGAACAGGCTGCGCATGCCGAAGGGGTCGGAGGCACAGAGCAGGCGGCGCCGGGTCCCGTCCCAAAGGGCAAAGGAGAAGTCTCCGAGCAGCGTCTGGAGAGCCGCGTCGCCCCAGGCGGCGTAGGCACGGAGCAGGAGTTCCGCGTCGGGCGTCTCGCGCAGCGTCAGCGTCTCTCCCAACCTGGCGACCAGCTCCTCTCGACCGTCGAGCCGGATGTCGCCTGCAATCCAGGTGAGGTCATCGAGGCTGGCCGGCTGCGCGTCGTAGGCCGCTTCACGGGTCGTACGGAACAGGGCATGGCCCAAGCCCACAGGTCCCCTGGCCCAGGTGCTCAGCCGATCGGGTCCCCGGTACGCGAGCTGCGCCGTGAGGTCTTCGAGGTGCTTGGTGTCGACGGGCTCGTCGTCGAGGTTGATCATCGCGACGAACGCACTCACGGGCGGGATGCTCCGGCATCCTGCTCGAAGCCCTGGCCGCTCGGGAGCGGGGCCAGGGTCTCCACGTCCCCCGCGATCAGGTCGCAGCGTGCGGCCAACTCCGTGAGGCCGCGAACACATCGGAGACTGCGTACGGGCACGCGGACCACGAGGGAGCCAAGGAAGTCGAACTCCTGAGCGCGCATGGCGGGCGAGAGCCAGTCGGCGCGGTAGGTGTGCATGGCCAGCCGGGCCAGCGCCTCGGAGGGGCGAAGCGGTTGGAGGTTCGGGCCGGCCCCATTCTCGGCGCTTCCGTCCTCGAGCACGTAGAGCACGCGGAGCGGTACGGGCTGATCTTGGGCGGTGACCGAGCCGTCCTGGAGATCGACGTAGCGCTTCGACCAATCCGAGACCAGCCTCGGCCTGCGGTGGTCGGCTCCCTCCAGGTGCTCGAGGGCGTCGGGCCAGAGGCGCAGGCGACCATGCGCGGGCGTGGCCTGCACGCCAGACGGCGTCATGCGCAGTGCCAGGATGTCGTCGGCGAGCACGGGGCGCCCGCGGGCACCGAAGGCCAACGCCAGGGTCGACTTGCCGACGCCCGACGCACCGACGAAGCCCACCGCGCCCTGCGGGAAGACCACGCCACTGGCGTGCAAGCAGGTCAAGCCGCGCAGGCGCAGGACGAAGCCGAGCACGGGGCCGGTGAGGTAGAGCGCGGTGTGGTCGACGCTCTGGTCGGCATGCCATGGGCACCAGATGCGTGTGCCGGAGGAGTCCAAGACGAACTCGGCCGCTTCCGGGTAGCGAATCCTGAAGTAGCGGCCGCCTTCGAAGGTCGCCACGACCGGGCGGTCGTCGTGGGGCCGCGGCGCTTCGGCGAGAGGCGGCCAGGGGCTCGACGGTCCCTGGAGGAGGGACTGGATCGCGTCGGGGTACGCATCCATCTCGACCGTGACGTCCGCGGCCTCCTCCTCGAAGACGGCAGGGATCAAGCCCGGCACGGCGCGATTGGCGCTCACCCGGACTCCGTAGGCAGCGTAGTGGTGTCGCTCTCCCGGGGGCCTCATCCGGTCCACTCAGCCAACCCACGGCAGGCAGGGACGGCCCGCGATGCGCTTGGCCTCCGGAGTCCCGCGCCCGCCCAGCGAGCAGGGAGAGCCCGCGTGGGGGAGCCCAGGTCCGGGACTCCACATCCTGGATTCACGATGGCCTCCCTCGTGGCTCCGGCGTGCTCCGGACGCAGGACCTCCGCGCGGTGGTTCGCGTGGATCCGGAGGTGCTCATGCGTCATCCACACGCCGGTCGTCTCCCTCGAAAGGCCACGTCGCTGGGAGCGGACACGGTAGCGGAGGGGCAGGCGGACGCGAAGTCCCCGCCCCGGCGACCGGGTCGACTACGGCGTCACGGCGTCTGGCCACCCAGCGGAGGGCGTTCTTGACCACAGACGTCGCGCAGCAGGCGCAGCGGGCGCCGAATGGGCCAGGTCCAGGGCGCCCACGTCTCCGCGGCGCGCGGCTCGGAGGCCCGTGCGAGCGCACCCGCCACCACAAGGACCTTGTCGCCGACGCGCTCCCGAAGTCCGGCTGCACGCACGATGCGGCGTCGGGTTCCCTGCAAGGCGGGGCGTCCGGCGTCAAGCGTCGCCTGGTAGTCGATCGCAAGGGCGACGGCCTGGGGGTCGCTGCGGGCCCATGTGGTGATGGCCGAGGGGAGGGTTGCGCGCGCACGGAACATGGCCAGGAGCAGACCGATGCGGAGCATCCGCGTCGTCCCCGTCTGTCGGGCGAGGCGTTGGAGGAGCGGCCAGTTGAGAGACTCGGCGCGGGACAAGAGCGCTGCCACGTCCGCGTGGGCTCGCCAGTAGATCCAGTCGTCGCGCGCGGCGTGGACGCAGGCATGGAGCAGGGTGTCTTCGCAGCCCATGGTGCGAGCGGGGTAGTCGCCGACTTCGATCACACGAGTGCGCGAGCCCAACCCCGTCCGGTCCAGGGCGAAGGGCATGAGCGGTGTCGAGAGCCCCCAATGCAGGTCGAGGTCACCCGCACGGTCGTGCTTGAGGGCCACCGAACAGCTGTGGCGGAGGAAGGACGCGGCTCCCGGAGCCACCGGCCACTCGGGCGTGTAGCCCAGGCGCGCGAGAATCGTCGCGGCGCGGTGGCGGTCCGACCGCCCGACGAGCAGGTCGACATCGACGTAGGCGCGTGCGAGGGGATCGCCGAAGGCCAGCTGCCCGAGGACGGGGCCCTTGAACGTCAGCACCTCGATGCCGGCGGCCTCGAGCGCCTTCATCGACGAGATCAGCTGCTGGATCGAGAGCAGGCAGCGAGCGCTGTGCGCAACGAGGCGTGCGCGCAGGGCGGCGCGTGCGTCCGTCGGCACACAGTCGGAGGGAAGTCGCTCCAGCAGGGCGGCAAGATGGGGGACCAGGGCTTCGTGCTGCACGCGCCGGAGAAGGTGCGTCCAGTCCCCCCCGCGACGAGCCAGCGTCTCGGCCTCATGGAGCGTACGGGGGCCTCGGTCGCCGCGGACAACCACGTGCAGCCAGTGGGTGTCCCAGGACATGGGCCCGCGCGCGTCGTCCGGGGTGGTGGCGTCTCGGTTCACCGCAGCCGCTCCTCGCATGTGTCGCAGCGACGTGGGGCTGCGGCACGGACTTCGGCGGCCAGACCCTCATGGTGGGCGGGCCTGTGGCAGGGGACCGTCTCGGGGGGGCGCCCCTCGCCTTCCGGTGCGGCGGCGCCCAAGACGCTATCTCCCCGCGTCCTCGACGAGTCCCTTCGAGAGCAACTCGGCAAGAAGGGCCTCGAAGTCGGTCCGCGCTGTGTGCTCGTCGACGTCGAACTCCTCCGTGAGTCGCGCCGGGATGTCGGTGGTCGGCACGTTCTCGCCGATCAGTCGCCAGATCACCGTGCCCACTTCGTCCAGTCCGAAGTATGTGCCCGAGTCGATGTCGACGAGCACCGTCTCCCCTTCCAGTTCACGGGAGAGGGTGGTGGGCTTGATGGTGACGCGGTCCACGAGAGGCTCCTGCCGACAGAACCAAACGGTACCAACGCCCCTCATGCCCTACAACGCTGCGCGGGACTCAGGGGCTCTCAGACGACGCCGGAGGGACCGACGCCCGGTAGCGCTCGAGCACCCGTGCCGGCGGCCCCTCAGTCACCCCTTCCTGACCCTCCATCAGCAGCGCCCGGCTGCAGAGGGCTTCGATGGTGTCGAGGTCATGGCTGACGAGGAGCACCGCGGTCCCTGCCCGCGCCGCGTCACGCAAGCGGTCGAGGCAACGCTTCCGGAACGCGGCATCCGCGACGGCGAGTACCTCATCCACCAGCAGGATGTCCGCCTGAAGGTGTGCGGCCACTGCAAAGCCCAGGCGGACGTACATGCCTGACGAGTAGCGCTTGACGGGCACATCCAGGTAGTCGGACACGCCTGCGAACGCGACGATCTCCTCCAAGCGGGCGCGGACCTCGTGCCGCCGCATGCCGAGTAGCGTGCCGCTCAGGTAGATGTTCTCCCGTCCGGTCAGTTCCCAGTGGAAGCCGACGCCCACCTCCAGCATGGTCGCAACCCTGCCGGTCACGCGGAGCGAGCCCTCGGTCGGGTGCACCGTGCGCGCCAGAAGTCGCAGCAGGGTGCTCTTGCCGGCACCGTTGGGTCCCACCAGGCCGACGATCTCGCCGGGCCCCACATGCAGGTCGACGTGGCGTACGGCCCAGTGGTCGCGAGTGGCCCGCACCCAAGGAAGGCGGGACGGGCGTTCCTCGCGCCGCACGGGGACCACGAAGCGCTTGCCCAGGTCTTGGCAGGCAATCACCGGGTCGTCAGGCATGGTCGACAAACTTGCGCTGGAGCTTGGAGAAGATCAGCACGCCCGCGAACGCGAGTACCAGGCCGCTGGCGATCGAGAGTCCGAGCAACCCATGGTCGACAGGCAATCCCAGGACCAGCGCCCGGTGCGCTTGCACGAGGCCGCTGGCGGGGTTGAGTCCGTAGAGCCAGCGCCAGGCGCCGGGGACGGCGTCGGCCGGGTAGAGGGCAGGCGTGGCGAACAAGCCGATCTGCAGCACGTAGGGCACGAGGAAGCTGATGTCACGCCGGAACACGTTGAGTGCCCCCAGCCCCAGTCCGATGCCCAGCGCGAAGAGCAGGGTGACGGGCAGCAGGATGATCAAGAACAGGGCGCCGGGGGCTGGCATGACCTCGTACACGATCATCAAGACGCCCAGCGCGAGCAGGGCAATCAGGTAGTCCACCAGGGCAACGACTGCACTGGCGAGTGGCAGGATGACCCGGGGGAAGTAGACCTGCGCGTAGAGGTGCTTTCCACCGACAACGCTCGCCGACGCACGCGAGAGGCAGCTGGCGAACAACTGCCACATGATGATGCCCAGGTACGCGTAGACGGGGTAGGGGAAGCCCTCGCTCGAGATGCCGGCCATCCGTCCGAGCAGCAGGGTGAAGACCACCATCGTGACGAGCGGGTTGGCCACGGCCCACGCGGCGCCGAGTACGGTCTGCTTGTATCGGGCCACGAAGCGCTGGCGGGCGAGGAAGAAGAGGAAGTCCCGGTAGTGCCACAACTCGCCGACCGCCAGGAGCGGAGGCCGGTCGGCGGCTCGAACGAGAATGGTCCCGGGTGCGTTGTCCACGCCGCAGGCGTACCCCACCGCCCCGCGTCGCGCAAGGCCGGGACACGGCCGCACGCCCGCGGGGTGGACCCGGCGGCCTGCGTCTTGCGACGCGGGAGCATCCCCGGACCGGGTCTCCTGGCCATGGTTGCGCTCTCGGGGACTCCGTAC
>JARGNS010000247.1 GCA_029213105.1 Planctomycetota bacterium | reverse complement strand
AAGGCGTCGACGGGCCACCCGGGATCCGCCGGGGTGAGGACGCGTTGCTCCAGCCGTGCGGCACGGGCGCGGACGGCGGCCGGCCGCGCGCGGCGCCAGGCCGCCCGCAGGTCCCCGGCGCGATCGCGACCCACGAGTTCGACGAGGGTGGCCTGGGAGGCGCCGAGGGCGGCGCGGGCGCCGCCGAGGGCGGCGGCCCGCCGCGCGCCGGGGAGTCGCCCCCCAGGGGGTTCGGCGAGGGCGAGTCGCAGCCAGGCGTTGGGTTCGTCAACAGGGGCCACGCCCTCCCCTCGCGCGGCCCGCCCCGGCGGTCACGGGCGTGGGCCACGGCACGGCCCCACGACGACCGGACGGGGTTCCGCAGGTGGGAGGCGGCACCGAGCCACGCACGCGAGCCGGCGAAGCGTGCATGAGCCGTACATCTTGTGAGCTGGGACCTGCCCACGCACCGCGTGGGCGGGTGGCGCGCATCCGTCACGCCGGACAGTCTCATGCCAAAAATAGCGAAAGGGGGCCGCGGCGTTTGCCGCGGCCCCCTTGAAGCGTTCGTGAAGATCAGGCTTTAGTTGACCTGCTTCCAGGTGTTTCCATCCTGGCCTGCGGCGCCGATGGCGACCGAGCCCGTGATGGTGCCGGCAGCCTGGAAGGCCGCGTCACCGGCGGGGCCGTTGCCCGTGCCGCTGTAGTTGCTGTCCTCGACGCCGATGACGTCGCCGCCCTGGTTCGTGAAGAACGTGCGGTTACCGGACTGGTTGTAGTTGACCGGCCAGGCGTAGCAGCACCAGGTGGTCTCGGCGAGGTCGCCGTCGAGCGTGTTGTCGTCGGCGTAGCCAGCCTGGGGCTCACCAACCGCGGCGCCGAGGGCGTCCGGGAGGTGGATGCGGAAGAAGTAGCCCGAGCGGCTGACCTCACCGTTGACGTTCAGCACCTTGAAGGCACCCGAGAGGACCTGGGGCACGAGGATGCTGGCCATGCGGCCCTGGGCCTGACCGGACAGCTCGATGAAGCCACCGTACTCGCCGGTGCCGTCGTCGTCGGTGTCGGCCTTGCCGCTCTGCTGGAACTGGGCCTGCGCCGAGATGATGTTGCGCAGCGTCGCGATCGCGGCCGTCTCGTTCGCCGACAGACGGGCGGCGAGCAGGTTCGGGATGGCGATGGCGGCGATGATGGCGATGATCGCGATGACGATCATGAGCTCGATGAGCGTGAAGCCCTTCTGGTTGCGGTGCATGGCGGAAACTCCCCTGAGTGGATGGTGTTCTGGTTGGTACGCCTGGTGTTCCATGCGCCGTACCGCGGTTGCGGGGCCCCTTTCGACCGACCACGCCTCCCACAAGCGGTCAATCCAGATTGGCGGTCGCATATTGCGACAACGCACCGCTCGCCCTGCCCCCGGATTCGAGCCCAGGGGGGGCGCCACGGGGGTCCGGAGGGGGTGGGACGAGCCGCCCGCCCCGTGCTGGCCTGGAGCGCCGGGCGGGCCCCAGCCCGCCTCCGGGGCCCTCTCGGGACGATCGGATCCCGGGAGCACCCATGGGGGCAGAAGTGAAGGCGCCCAGGGCTGGTCGGCTATGCTCCCGCTCAACGGAGAAGCCGCTGCCATGCCAGAGAAGAAGAAGCCGTCCAAGCTCGAGAAGGTCCGCAACTTCGGGATCTGTGCCCATATCGACGCGGGCAAGACGACCACCACCGAGCGGATCCTCTTCTACACGGGCAAGGAGCACGCCATCGGCGAGGTTCACGACGGCTCGGCGACCATGGATTACCTGGTCGAGGAGCAGGAGCGCGGCATCACCATCACCGCCGCGGCGACCTCGATCCGCTGGGACGGCTACGATCTCAACCTGATCGACACCCCCGGCCACGTGGACTTCACGGCGGAGGTCGAGCGCTCCTTGCGCGTGCTCGACGGCGCGGTCGTCGTCTTCGACGGCGTGCACGGGGTCGAGGCCCAGTCCGAGACGGTCTGGCGGCAGGCCGACAAGTACGACGTGCCCCGCATCTGCTTCATCAACAAGATGGACCGCGGTGGTGCGGACTTCGATCACTCGGTCGCCACGATCCAGGAACGACTGGGCGCACCGACCGTCCCGTTGACGGTTCCGGTGGGAGCCGCTGATACGTTCCGCGGTGTCGTCGATCTCATCACCATGGAGTACGTCACCTTCGGAGGTGAGCAGGGCGAGGTGGTCGAGCGCGTCCCGGTGCCTGAGGATCTCGCCGACGAGATGGGCGTGCGCCGACTCGAGTTGATCGAGGGACTTGCCGATCATGACGACGCGCTGGCCGAGCGCTTCCTCGACGGGGCAGACATCACGCCGGACGAAATCCACGCGGCCGTCCGCCATGTCGTGCTCGAGCGCAAGCTGTATCCCGTCCTGGCCGGCACGGCGCTTCGCAATGCGGGCGTTCAGCCGTTGCTCGACGCGATCGTGCGCTACCTTCCGAGTCCGCTGGATCGTGGCAGCGTCACGGGGCACCGCCCCGATGCCCCGGAGGAGGAGGTCTCCATCCCGCCGGAGGACGACGCGCCGCTCTGCGCCCTGGCGTTCAAGATCCTCTCGGATGCCCACGGCGACCTGACCTTCGTACGCATCTACTCCGGCACGCTGCAGTCGGGCAAGGGCATGTACAACCCGCGCCTGGGCAAGCACGAGCGCGCCATGCGCTTGCTGCGCATGCACGCCAACGAGCGCAAACAACTCGAGACGGCGAGCGCCGGGCAGATCGTGGCCATTGCCGGGCTCAAGCTGACGGCGACGGGCGACACCCTCTGCGACAAGACCGAGCCCGTGGCCCTCGAGCCGATCACGTTCCCCGAGCCCGTGATCTCCATGGCGATCGAGCCCAAGAGCACCGCGGACAAGGACCGCCTCGAGGAGGTCCTGGACAAGATGGCGCGCGAGGATCCCACGTTCCGCGTCACGACGGATCCCGAGACGGGTCAGTTGCTGATCGCGGGCATGGGGGAACTGCACCTCGAGGTGCTCAAGAACCGCCTCCTGCGTGACTTCCGTATCGAGGCCAACGTCGGCAAGCCGCGCGTCTCGCATCGCCAGACCGTGCGCGGCCGCGGCAAGGCCACGTGCACGTTCGAGCGGCTCATCGCGGGCGTCGACCAGACGGCCACGGTCACGATCGCGGTGCAGCCGGGCGAGCCGGGCTCCGGCGTGCAGTTCGAGAGCAAGGCCCCTGCCCATGAACTTACGCCCACGTTCGTCGCTGCCGTGGAAGAGGGCACTCGCTTCGCCGCCGACGGTGGCCTGGGCATGGGGTTCCCCGTCATCGATGTGAAGGCCACGCTGCTGGGTGGTGTGATGCACGAGACGGACTCCACCGAGACGGCCTTCCAGGCTGCCGGGGGCGAGGGCTTCGGCCAAGCATGCGAGGCCGGTGGCGTCGTGATCCTCGAGCCCGTGATGCATTTCGAGGTGACGACCCCCGCGGACTTCGTGGGGCCGATCTCCTCGGACCTGATCCGGCGCAACGCGCTGATCGAGGGCGACGAGCTGCGCGGGGACTTGCGCGTCATTCGCGGGACGGTCGCCTTGCGTCAGATGTTCGGGTACTCGACCACCGTGCGCTCGCTGAGCCAGGGACGGGCGAGCTACTCGATGCAGCCGGCCGGCTTCCGCGAGGTGACCGCCGACGAGCGCAAGCGCCTCACCTTCGAGGACTAGCCCTCCGGCTGCGCCCGCGCACCTCGGGAGGCGTGCCCTGCGCCATGTCCCTGTAGGGGCGGTCCAGCGAAGCGCGTCGCGCGACCGGGTGTCCGCCCGCGCCAACCGGTGCCGCGCTAGCGCGGAGGCAGGGGCGTTGTCAGCAGGTGGAGGCACTGCAGCGCCATGGCGGTGCTGTAGCACTTGCCATAGCTGAAGCCGCTGTCGATGAAGGTACCGTCGACCTCGGGCAGGCTGCAGAGCAGGACCCGCAGCTTCTGCATGTACGCCGACGCGTTCGGGTACGCATCGCGCGCCGCGACACAGGCGGCGTGGAAGTTGTGGAAGAAGTAGTAGCCCGCGGTGTGCCCCAGCGAAGGCACATGGAAGTTGGTCTTGCGCGCGATGGCGGCGGAGTCCTCGTACGCCTCGAGGAACACGTCGAGGGCCGGGGGGATGCGATCGGCCTTCACGACGCCATTGCGCCACTGCACCCACACGCACAGAGGCTGGCGGTTCGCCGCGCCCAGCCGGCTGCGCGTCACCTTCGGGTTGTCCATGAGGTAGCCGTAGAGCCCACTGTCGGCACCACGGGCCGCGGCGAGCGCCTTGCCAGCCTCGGCGAACATCGCCCTGGGGACGCGCAGGCCCTTGTCGGCCGCTTCGTGCAGGCACGCGGTGATGGCCGCGGTCGAGAAGACCGAGCGGTAGCTGTAGTGGGGGATGTTGCCTGCGTGCAGGACCTGGTGCTTGCGCAGTCCCTTGATCCACTCCTGCATCAGGTCGCGGGCCAGGGCGCGCTGCGGCGGCTCGTAGGCGTAGAGGCGCTGGGTCAGGTAGCGGAGGCGGTAGGCGTCGGCGTAGACCCAGCAGGCGTCGTCGGGCCTTCGGGCGACCTTCTGGCTGCGATCCTCTTCCAGCGGCAGGCCCAGGATGCGGTTCGGCACGAGGTAGCGATCGGCGCGCCTCAAGGCGGCTTCGATCGTCTTCGGGGCGAGGGCGTAGTAGCGATGCAGGGCCGTGGCACACGCCGCGGCGATTGCGACATCGATGTTGCGGTTGTGCGCGGCTCCGGGATCGACCTTGTTCTCTCGTTCGTTCTCGCTGCCGGCGCCCCAGCGGAAGCCCGGCCAAGAGCCGTCCGCACGCTGCTGCTCGAGAAGGAACGCGACGCCCTGGCGGATGATGTCATTCGCGGCCGCCGTCGTGCGCGGACGCTGGCTGTCGCGTGGCGCCTCGGCACCCGGCGCGTCGGGATACGCCGTGGGCTCGAACCAGCGGGGAGAGTCCATGCCACGCACGAAGGGAGCCTCGCCCGCGCGGCCGTCCGTGCCGCGCTGCAGGCATGCATCGGCCCGGGCGGCCCAGAGGCCCCGGCCGCCCGTCGCCATCGTCTTCTCCCACGCGGCGCGTGCGCCGGCTTCGTCGCGGGTGGCCCAGCGGGCCTGTCCGAGACGGAACCACAGCTCGTCGGTCACCATGCCGCGATCCCCGTCGACCGTGTTGCGCCACTCGACGAGCTTGATGCACTCGGCGTAGCGGCCCTGGCCCAGGAGCGCCCGGGCCCGTATCGGTTCGGAGATGGGCAACAGCGCGCGGGTGAAGCTCGACTCGAGCTGCGCCCAGGCCGTCGCGGCGTCCCGCTCCCGCAGCGCCAGCGCGGCGCGGAACAGCCGGGCTGCCTCGTCGCCGCCGTCTTCCTCGATCAGGGCCCGCAGCAGCGCCCGGGCGCGCTCGAAGGCCCCACCCGCCATGGCCTCGATGGCCAGCATCAGGTGGTGGTCCGGCGTGGGCTTGCGTCGGGCGCGCTCGACGGCGGCGTCCAGGGCCGGCCAGCGGCCCTCCGCCTCGCCTGCGTCCGCGAGGATCCTGCGCAAGAGCGCGTCCCACCACGCGCCCTGGAAGCAGTAGATCCGGTCCGTCCGGTGGACGACCGTGCCGTCGGGCTTCAGGACCAGGAAGCCCGGCTGGACGAACTTCGGAGCGGAGAGCCCGTACTTCTGGGCCAGGGCGCCTCCGGCGGGCAGCTTCAGGCACACGAAGCGGCGGTTCAGGAGCGCCGTGACGTCCGGGTCCGAGAGCGGCCCCGTCATCACGTAACGGTCCAGCAGGTGGGGCAGGATCACGTGCTGGCCCTCGACGGCCGGGATGTACCAGAAGAGGAGTGTCTGCCGCCGCTTGGCCTCCGCGAGGGCCTTCTCCAGGCTCGGAGCCGAAGTAATGGCCTTCTGGATCCATTCAC
>JARGNS010000246.1 GCA_029213105.1 Planctomycetota bacterium | reverse complement strand
TTCTTCGTGGCAGCGGCCTTCGACGTCGCCGCGGCAGCCTTCTTCGTGGCTGCGGCGGCCTTCGTCTTCGCGGAGGCGGCCTTCTTCTTCGCGGAGGCGGCCTTCTTCTGGGCGGCGGCGGCCTTCTTCTGGGCGGCGGCCGCAGCCTTCTTCTTGGCAGCGGCGGCCTTCTTCTCGGCGATCGCGGCGAGCTTCTTGGCCGTCAGCTCGTCCTGGCGGGCCTGTTTGGCCTCTTCGCGCTCACGCTTGATGCGCTCGCGTTCGTCCTTCTTGCGCTGGCGCTCTTCCTCGACCTTGCGCTTCTTCTCTTCGGCAATGCGACGAGCTTCCTCGCGCTTGCGCTCCTGCTCGCGGACGACGAGCTCGCGTGCACCGACCTTGACGAGCAGCTTGCAGAAGGGGTGCTTCGGGTCGAAGTCCTCCTCGAAGAGGTTCGCGGCGTGACCGAAGAGCCACGTGAAGCGCATGCGATCGGCGGCCTTGACCTGCTTCTCGACGGCCTTGCGCAGACGCTGGCGCGTGTTGCTGCGCGGCAGCATGCCGAGGCGCTTGAGGAGGTGCTCCTCCAGCGGGCCGAAGGCGAGCTCCTTCTCGCCCAGGGCGATCTGGAACACGATCGCGGCGGCACCACCCGGGATGTTGGGCAGGTGCTTGAGGAACTCGCGCTGGGCCTCGGGCGTGACGCCGCGCATGGGCTCGAGGTCGAGCCCGTGCGTGCCGTCCCACGCGTCCTGCATCGCCATGCGCAGGTGCCAAGCGGCGGCGCGAATCTCTTCCTTCTTGACGTGCGGCTCGAGGATGGGCTCCAGCTCGTAGAGCGGGCTCACGCGGGCCTCGTTGAAGTCGAGGAAGTTCTCCGAGAGGCTGCGCACGATCGCACGCGCGCCGGCCTCATCCGTGTACGTGACCATCGTGGCCACGAGCAGGTGGTCGATCAGCGGATCTTCCACGCGCCCGGATGCCGGCGGCAATCCGTAGATCTTCTGCAGGAGCGTCAGCACCTCGTTGATGGAGGGCTTCTTCGTCTTGGCTGCCATCGAGCAATGTCCCGGTCTGCCGATTCATGCCGGCGCGAGAAGGGCGAAACGAACGATGGAGCGACCCCAGGGCCACTCCAGGAAAGACGTGACTACGCCTTCTTCTTGCGCTTGTTCTTCTTCTTCTTGGCGGGGACGGGGCGCTCGATGCCCTTGCGACGAAGGAAGCTCGCCACCGTGTCGGAAACGTCTGCGCCCTGGCTGAGCCAGTAGCGGATGCGTTCCTCGTTGAGCTTGACCTTCTCGTCCGCGCTCTCGACGAGCGGGTCGTAGTGGCCGAGGTGCTCGATGGGAGGACCGTCGCGGCGCGTACGGCGGTCGAAGACGCCGAGGCGGTAGTGCGGGCGGTTCTTGCGTCCCTGACGGGAGAGTCGAATCACGGTTGCCATGGATGTTTCCTTACGTGGGGCGTTCTGGGGTGTCGCCGCGGGGGCGTGCCTGGCCTCAGAACCACTTCTTGATATCGGTGCCATCGCGCTTGTGCTTCTTCAAGCGCTTCTTCTTCTGGCGAGTCATGGCCCGAGACGCCATGCGTCCCATGAGGCCCTGTTTCTTCATCTGCTTGACCTGGCGACCCATCTCGCGATGTGCCTTGATGACCTCGCCAACGGTCTTCACGCTCGTGCCGGAGCCGCGGGCGATGCGGTGGCGGCGCTGCATGTGGAGGACGGTGGGGTCGACGCGCTCGCGCGGGGTCATCGACTCGATCACGGCCACCATCTGGCGCATCTCGCGATCCTGGGGCATGCCGGCCATCTGCTCGTCGGTCAGCGCGGCGCCGCCGGGGAGCTTCTGGAGGAGGGCCTTCATGTCGCCCATCTTGAGGACCGACTGGAACTGGTCCTTCATGTCGTCCAGGGTGAAGCGGTCCATGAGCATGCGCTCGACCTGCTCCTGGGCCTTCTCCTGGTCGATGACCTCCTGGGCCTGCTCGACGAGGCTGACGACGTCGCCCATGCCGAGGATGCGCTGGGCCATGCGGCCAGGCACGAACTCCTCGAGCTGGTCGAGCTTCTCACCGATGCCGGCGTAGCGGATCGGCTTGCCGGTGACTTCGCGGATCGCGAGGGCCGCACCACCACGCGCATCGCCATCGGTCTTCGTGAGGATCATGCCCGTCACATCGAGGCGCTGGTTGAACTCGGCAGCCGAGGTGACGGCGTCCTGACCGAGCATCGAGTCGACGACCAGCCAGATCTCCTGGGGGTCGGTCTTGTCGCGGATGTCCTCGAGCTCGTCCATCAGCGTGTCGTCGATGTGCAGACGACCGGCGGTATCGAGCAGGACGACGTCGCAGCCCTTGTCGATGGCTGCCTTGATGCCGCGACGGCAGATCTTGGGCGGGCGTCCGCCCTCCTCCGCGTAGACCGGCACGTCGAGCTGACGGCCGAGCACGCGCAGCTGCTCGATGGCCGCGGGGCGCTGCACGTCGGCCGCGACGAGCATCGGCTTCTTGCTCTCACGCTTCATGAGCCAGCGTGCGAGCTTCGCCGTCGTGGTCGTCTTGCCCGTGCCCTGCAGGCCGACCATCATGATCACGGTCGGGCCGCGGTCGTTCCACTTGATGCGCGTCGGCTCGCCGCCGAGGAGCGCGGTCATCTCGTCCTGGACGATCTTGACGAACTGCTCGTGCGGCTTGACGCCCCGGATCGCTTCGAGGCCGACGGCCTTCGCGCGCACGCGCTCGACGAAGGCACGCACCACGTTGAGGTTGACGTCCGCCTCGAGGAGTGCCTTGCGGACCTCCTTGATCCCCTCATCGATGTTCTTCTCGTTGAGCTGACCACTCCGGCCGAGGCCGGAGAAGATGCCAGAGAAGCGTTGGGCGAGCGATTCGAACACGTAGGAGTTCCCGGGGTGGGCGCAGGGGTGCCGTCGGGGCACAGGGGACTCCCCGCACCGAATCGCGTATTGAACCGGCTCCGGCGCAGCCGCGGAAGCTATGCCCGGGGCGCCGCCCCGGTTGGCGACCGCCTCGCAGGGCCGCGGCGCGCCAGGCTCCCGCCCCGACCGGGGCTAGGAGCCGGCGGCCGCCGCCTCGGTCCGAGCCGGGTTGCAGCGCTCGATACGCGCCCCCAGGCCCCGCAGCTTCTCCTCGATGCGCTCGTAGCCGCGATCGATGTGGTAGACCCGTTCGACGGTGGTCGTCCCGCGGGCCGCCAGGCCAGCCACGACCAGGGCCGCGGAGGCCCGCAGGTCGGAGGCCATCACGGGCGCGCCGGTCAGCTCCGGGACGCCCGTGACGATGGCGCTGGCCCCCTCCTTGCGGATGCGGGCGCCGAGGCGCTGCAGCTCCGCCACGTGGATGAAGCGCTCCGGGTAGATCTTCTCGGTCACGAAGGAGTTGCCGTCCGCGACGCAGAGCAGGGCCATGAACTGCGCCTGCAGGTCGGTCGGGAAGCCGGGATAGGGCAGGGTGACCACGTCGGCGGGCTTCGGCCGGCCGACGCCGATCACGCGCAGGGAGCCGTCCTCGCGGCGCTCCAGCCCGACCCCCATGCGCTCGAGGACGGTCAGCGGCGCGGTCATGGCGGTCGTATCCAGCCCTTCGATGACGACGTCGCCGCCGGTCATGGCCGCGGCGCAGGCCAGGGTGCCGGCCTCGATGCGGTCGGGGATCACCTTCCAGTTGGTGCCCTTGAGGCGCTCCACGCCGTGGATCACCAGGGTCGGGCTACCGATGCCCTCGATGCGGGCGCCCATGGCGACCAGGAAGCGCGCGAGGTCGACGATCTCGGGCTCGCAGGCGGCGCACTGGATGATGGTGGTGCCGGGGGCCAGGACCGCGGCGCTGAGCACGTTGGCCGTCCCGGTCACCGTCGGGCCGAAGGGGCCGCCGAGGTAGAGCTCGCCGCCCCCATGGAGATCCGCCCCCTCGGCGCCGATGTAGCCGGCCTCCACGACGATGCGTGCCCCCAGGGCCTCCAGGCCCGTGAGATGCAGGTCCACGGGCCGCGGGCCGATGACGCAGCCGCCCGGGAAGCTGACCTCGGCCCGCCGGCGGCGGCCCAGCAGGGGGCCGAGCACGCAGATGGAGGCCCGCATGGTCTTGACGAGCTCGTAGGGCGCCCGGACGCGGGTCGGATCGACCACACGGGTCGTGATCGTGCCGTCCTCCTCCCGGCCGGCCTCGACGCCCAGCTCCTCGAGGATCCGGAGCATCGTGCGGATGTCGCGCAGGTCCGGCACGCCCTCGAGGCGGCAGGGCCCGTCGGCCAACAAGGTGGCGGCCAGGATCGGCAGGGCCGCGTTCTTGGCTCCGGAGACCTGCACGGTGCCCCGCAGAGGCACCCCCCCCTCGATGACGAACTGATCCATGCGCGCTCCACATCCGGGCGTCCAGTCGATGCTACGTCGGCCCTACCCCCTTGGGTCGGCCGCAGGAGGCTCCGCCCCCAGCACGAGCCCTGTCCCCCCGGCTTTCCCTTCTGGAGGAAAGGGGTATTCTCGGGGGTTCCGCCGCCTTTCTGTCCCCGCGAGCACCAGCGCCCCGGAAGCAAGCAGCTTCCTCGATGCACTCAACTTCAACTCCGACGCCCTCGGCCACGCCAAGGCCGCCGTGCACGACTCTCCGGACTACCGCCGGGAAGTCGAAGATGCGCTGCAAGCCGACGCCGAGGGTGCGAAGGGCGCGCTCCGCCGCGCGACCGCGCTGTACCTCCTGAGTCGTCCGGAAGAGGCGGGCGATGTCCTGACCGAAGCCGGGGACTCCCAGCAGGCCGTCCTCCTGCGCGGCCTCGCCGCGCTCGAGACGAGTGACCCGACGACCGCCGCCGCGTCGTTCATCTCCCTCGTCGGCACCGACATGGAGAACGCGACCTTCCTGACCAACCTCGCCACCGCGTCCGCCCTCTCGGGCGACACGGCCATGGCGCAGAAGGCCGCCGCCAAGCTCGAGGACGGCGCCGACGCGCTCTACGCCGAGGGCATCGCCCTCGAGTCCGACGGCGAGTACGGCGAGGCCTGCAAGAAGTACGAGGAGGCCATCGAGAAGGACCCGAGCCACGCTCGCGCCCTCTTCCGCCTCGCGCACCGTCAGGACACCAAGGGCAATGACGATCGCGCCATCGAGCTGTACGCCCGCTGCATCCAGCTCAACCCGGCGCACGTCAACGCGCTGCAGAACCTGGCGCTGCTCTACGAAGATGCCCAGCGCTGGCAGGAGGCGGAGTCCTGCTACCGCCGCGTGCTCAACGCCGACAGCAACAACGTCCACGCCCGCCTGGGCCTGAAGGACGTCCTCGCCTCGCAGAACATGTTCTACGACGAGGATCACGAGCGCCGTGAGGACCGCCGCGCCCAGGTGCTGCGTACGCCGATCACGGAGTTCGAGCTCTCCGTCCGTTCGCGCAACTGCCTCTCGAAGATGAACATCCAGTCGCTCGGCGACCTGGTGCGCAAGACCGAGCAGGAGCTCCTCGCCTACAAGAACTTCGGCGAGACCTCGCTGCAGGAGATCAAGGACATCCTGGCGCAGAAGAACCTGCGCCTGGGCATGGGCCGCGACGACGACACGGCGCCGCTGTACACGCCCGAGTCGAAGTCGACCGCCGAGGCGCAGCTCGACGCGCTCTTCGGCCCCGGCCCGACGATGCCGGCCGCCACGGCACCCGCCGCCGCGGCGCTGGGCTCGGCCCCGGCGCCGGCCGCTGGTGGCGACCCGATGGACGTCCCGATCGAGTCGCTCGACTTCTCCATCCGCGCCCGTCGCTGCATGGAGAACCTCGAGATCCGCACGGTGGGCGACCTGATGCAGCACACCGAGACGGCCTTGCTGGCTTCGAAGAACTTCGGTCAGACCTCGCTCAACGAGGTCCGCCGCAAGCTCGACGGCCTCGGCGTGTCCCTGCGCCGCAAGTAGGGAAGGCGCCTCTC
>JARGNS010000245.1 GCA_029213105.1 Planctomycetota bacterium | reverse complement strand
GCCGGGCGAGCACGTCCGCCTCGACCTCATGGACGCCGACGCTGGCGCCGATGTGGTGTTCGACCGCGTGCTGCTCGTCGGCGGCGACGAGACCCGTCTCGGTGCGCCCGTCGTCGAGGGGGCGTCCGTCAAGGGCACCGTCCTCGGGGAGTTCAAGGATCGCAAGATCGTGGTCTTCAAGAAGAAGCGCCGCAAGAAGTACCGTCGCAAGCAGGGGCACCGTCAGCGGTACACCGACGTGCGCGTCGAAAGCATCGAGGGCTAACCAGATGGCACATAAGAAGGGTCAGGGCTCGTGCCGCAACGGGCGCGACAGCAACCCCAAGTTCCGTGGCATCAAGTGCTACGCCGGCGAGAAGGTCCGCTCGGGCTTCATCCTCGTCCGCCAGCTCGGTAGCCGCTTCAAGCCGGGCCGTGGCGTCCGCATGGGCAACGACTACACGCTCTACGCCGTGCGCGAAGGCGTCGTCGAGTATCAGAGCAACCGCAAGGTCCATATCGTCGACCCGGCGTAGCGTCGCGCAGGCGCGGGGTCGTCCCGGCGCGGGGTTGTCCGGGTGCGGGGTTGAATCGACCCCGTCGGACTCGACCCCGTCGGATCGATCCGGCCTGACACCCGCCCGGGATCGGCAGCAGGTAGCGCGCGTGTTCATCGATGAACGTCAGTTGCGTGCGCGCGCCGGTCACGGTGGAGACGGCATCACCTCGTGGCGACGCGAGAAGCGCGAGCCGCGCGGGGGACCGGCCGGCGGCGACGGCGGTGACGGCGGTGACGTCGTGCTGATGGCCGACGTCCAGCTCTCCACGTTCGGCGACATGGAAGACATCCGTCTCGCCCGCGGCGAGAACGGTGAGCGCGGCGGCAAGAACAAGTGCGCCGGCCGCGGAGGCAAGGACCGCATCGTGCGCGTGCCCCTCGGCACGTCGATCTACGACGTCGAGACGGGCGACCGGCTGGCGGATCTGGCCGAAGACGGACAGACCTGGATCGCCGCGCGCGGCGGCAAGGGGGGGCGCGGCAACGCGCGCTTCGCCACGGCCCTCGACCAGGCCCCCACGCGCTGCGAGGAGGGCACCCTCGGCGAGGAGCGCGTCGTGCGGATGCAGCTGCGCCTGCTGGCCGATGTCGGCCTGATCGGCCTGCCGAATGCGGGCAAGAGCACCCTGCTCTCGCGCCTCTCGGCCGCCACGCCGCGGATTGCCGACTACCCCTTCACCACCCTGGCGCCCCACCTGGGAATCGTCGATCTGCCCGACTTCACGCGCTTCGTGATGGCGGATCTCCCGGGCCTGATCGAGGGCGCCAGCGAGGGACACGGCCTCGGGGACCGCTTCCTGCGGCACGTGGAGCGCACCCGGGTGCTCCTGCACCTCGTGGACCCCGACCCCATGGACGGCTCCGACCCCGTCGAGAACTACCGGACGATCCGCGGCGAGATCGAGGCCTACGGCCACGCCCTGGGCAGCCGGCCCGAGATCGTGGCCGTGACGAAGGCAGATGTTTGGGGAGACGAAGGCCCGCCGGAGGAGCTCTTGAGCCCCCTGGCCGAGGCGGCCGATAGGAAGGTGCACCTCATCTCGGCAGTGACCGGCAAGGGACTGCGCGATCTCCTCGCGACGATCGTGCGCACCCTCGCCGAGGCACCGCCGGCCCCTGAGGTGCCGGACCGGCTCGAGACGGCCTCGCCCGACGGCGGAGAGGACGAAGCGGCCGCGGAGTAACCCTTCCAGGAGCCGCCATGCTCGAACACATCCTCCAGCACTTTCACGTCATGGTGAAAGAGCGCGCCTCCGACCTCATCCTGCGCAGCGGCCACAAGCCTGTCGTGCGGGTGGATGGCGACATCCAGTTCCTCGGGGACCAGATCTTCACGGAGGAGGACGGCGACGCCCTCGCGCGCCACATCCTGAGTGGCGACGAGCTCGAGCAGTTCCATGGCCACTGCGAGAAGGACACGGCGTTCGTCGTGCCGGGCGCGGGCCGGTTCCGCTGCAACATGCTCCGTCAGCGTCGCCAGACGGGGTTCGTCTTCCGCCATGTGAAGGAGACGGTCCCGAGCATGGCGGATCTCTACCTCCCGGAAGAGGTCCTGCAGCGCCTCGCGGGCCTGCACCGCGGGCTCGTGCTGGTCACGGGCATCGCGGGCTCGGGCAAGTCGACGACGCTCGCGTCGATGATCGACTACATGAACGAGCACACGCAGCGCCACATCGTGACGATCGAGGATCCGATCGAGTTCATCTTCCAGGATCGGCAGTGTGCGGTCACGCAGCGTGAGATCGGCATCGACACGGAGGACTGCCGGACGGCGCTCAAGGCGGCCGTTCGCCAGACGCCGGATGTGATCCTCGTCGGTGAGATGCGCGACAAGGAGACGATCATGGCGGCGTTGATGGCCGCCGAGACGGGTCACCTCGTCCTGTCGACCCTGCACACGGTCAACGCGGTGCAGACGGTCGAGCGCATCATCTCGTTCTTCCCGCCGCACCAGCACGACACGATCCGCATGCAGCTCTCGCTCGTGCTCGAGGGCATCGTGAGCCAGCGCCTGATCACCCGCCGAGCCTCCGCCGGCCGGGTGCCGGCGGTGGAGGTGCTGATCGGCACGCCCACCGTCAAGGAGATGGTGCTCGATGGGCGCACGCGCGAACTGCACGAGGCGGTCGAGGACGGCCACCAGTACTACGGCAGCCAGAGCTTCAACCAGTGCCTGGTGGGCTTGGTCCGCCAGGGGATCATCGACTTCGATGACGCCGTCGGCGCCGCCGACAACGCGGACGAGCTGAAGCTCGCCCTGCGCGGCATCACCAAGGGCGTCAACCACCTGGAGCAGCTCTACGGGACGTAGTGGGCTTGCGCTCGGCAAGGCCGCGAGCAGGAACGGCATCCTCGCGTGCGCTTCCGCCGCACGCGAGACCGGGGCTGCGCGGGCCTGCGGCCCGCGCTTGACGCGCCTTCGTCCGCGAAGCGCGGCGGTGCCTCCACCCGCTTCGGATGGGGGGCAGGGTCCCCCCGGGGAAGCCAGCCGAGCCGCCGGTCGTCTCATGGTGTTCGCCCACGCGTTCGGATCCCCGGCGGTCCGTGTACGCTGGGCCTGTCCGGACCCCCACGAGGAGCCTGCATCCCATGAAGCCCCACGCCCTGCGCCGCGGCCTCTGGCTGGCCAATCTTGCCCTCGCGGCTGCTGTCGTCGGACTCGGCGTCTGGTACGCCCTCGAGGTCAAGCCCGCCGTGGCGAGCGTCGTCAAGCGCGGGAAGAACGAGCGCCCCAAGGACCTCGAGGCGATGCGTGCGGACTACGAGAAGGCGCGCGTCAGCGGTCTGAAGTGGAAGCCCGAGGCCCCCGTCTCGGACAAGGAGCTCTACGCCACCATCCTGCGCGCGGACTACAAGAAGAAGAGCCCGACGCATTGGATCTTCAGCGGCCCGCTGCCGCCCACCGAGATCAAGCGGGACAAGCCCGTCGAAACCGGCCCGCCGCCTCCGGAGGGCCTCGACGTCCTCGGCAAGATCGCCCAGGTGATCGTCAACCCGCCCAACAGCACGATCCTCTTCAAGTTCAAGGGCGGCAAGAGCCGCGCCTTCGGGATCGGCGACTACGTCCGCCTCGCGAGTGCGGACGCCGAGCGCTTCCGCATCTCCAAGATCGTCGAACTCGACCTGGCGGTCTACGAGATCCACTACGACGTCTTCGGCAAGGACCCCGACAAGCCCGAGCGCTCCGCCGTCCTGAGCTACGACCGCAGTGGCAAGAGCAAGGAGTACCCGCCCTTCCTGCGTGTGGATGGCGCGGCGACGCCCAAGGCCCCGGCTACGGCAGGCGGCACCGGCGCGGCGGCGGGCACCGGCACCGGTGAGGGCACGGCGGCGGAGGGCACGACCCCGGCCGGCGAGACCCCCGCCGCAGAAGGGGAGGACGGCAGCAAGACGGAGATCGTCACCGTCGCGCGCAAGCCCGCGGAGCAGCTCACCCTCGAGGACCTCAAGCCGAAGATCCTCGAGAACCCCAACAACAAGCGTCAGAAGGCCGTCGTGTTCGACGACAACACGTACCGCTACTTCAAGGGCCGCAACGTCAAGACGGTGGCCCAGACCGTGAAGACGGCCATCGCCAAGGACAAGGACACGGGCCAGGTCATCGGCCTGCGCATCACGGGGTTCGCCGAGGAGGCCCCCGCCGACGTGTTCGACGTGCGCAAGGGCGACATCCTTGTCTCGATCAACGGCCAGAAGATCGCCTCGCGCGCCGACGCGATCCGCGTGGCCCAGGGCCTCAAGGACGCGAACATCGTGACGGTCGTCATCGACCGTCGCGGGAAGCTCGTCACGTACCGCGTCGATGCCCAGGATCCGCGCAACCGACGCAAGGTGCGTTACTTCGAAGGCTTCGCCGGCGGCTAGGCGGACTGCCGGGATGGGGCGTTGCGTTCCACCAGTGCTCGTCCACCCGCGGACGTTGACCCGCGACTGTCTGCCACGGTGTGGGAGCCGGGTTCGAGTGCCCCGGGTTCGTGTCCGGGGTGTGCGTGTGTGTTGGCGCGAGCTCGAACGCGGTGGAAGCGCGAACCGGGCTCCGCATGCGTCGTGACCGGGCGGGCGTCGTGCGCCGTCGGGCGGGCTCCCCGTGCGCCGTCGGGCGGGCTCCCCGTGCGCCGCACGCCATCTCCGTATGCCAGGCCGCACCCCGCGGGTAGGCTCTCGGCCATGCCTGCACCCCAGAGAACGCCCCCGTCCCTCGACGTCGTCCTCGTGATCGATGTCGGCAACTCCGGCGCCAAGATCGGCGCTGTCCGCGGCGACGATGTCGCCGGCCCCGTGCGCCTGCCGCGTGTGGACGGCCGGGCCGTCCGCGAGATCGCCGCCCCGATGCTCAAGGGCACCGAGGCCGTGATCGCCGTGGCCGGCAGCGACCCCGGCCGGATCGACTCCCTGGTCTGGGAGATCCAGAAGCTGCGCCTCGGCACGATTGCCAAGGTCGGGCCCGACCACAAGGGCATCCCGCAACCCGACGTCGCGGAGCCCGCGCGCGCCGGCGTCGACCGACGCGTGCAGGTCCTCGCCGCCACGCACCTCGCCGGCGAGGCCGTGGCCGTGGTCTCCTGCGGCACCGCGCTCACCGTCGATATCGGCGACGAGCGGGGCGCCCTGCTCGGCGGAGCCATCGCCCCCGGTCTCGGCCTCGGCGCGCAGGCCCTTGCCCAGGGCACGGCGCGCCTGCCGCTCGTCGATCTTGCGGGCGAGGCCGCCATGCCGGCGCGCGATACCGAGCCGGCCATTCGGGCCGGCCTGCTGCTGGGCGCCGCCGGTGGCGTCGAGCGCCTGCTCTCGGCAGCCGGCATCGCCGACGACACCCCGGTCTACCTGACCGGCGCCGATGCCCCGCACCTGGAGCCGCATCTCGCGCGCACGGTGCGCGGACACCCCGGCCTCGGGATCCTCGGCGTGGCCCTGGCCGTGCGTGCGAGCCCGCCCCGATGAGCCGCTGGACCCGCATCCGGGCCGCGGACCGCCTCCTGGACCCCGCCTCCGGCGTGGACACCCAGGGCGACGTGTGGATCTGCGATGACGTCATCGTCGCGGTGGGGGAGGCTCCGGCGGCGGGGCCGGCGCCCGGAGACGCCATCGAGGTCGTCGAGGCCGCGGGGCTCGTCGTGACGCCGATGTTCGTCGACCTGCACGTGCACCTGCGCGAGCCCGGCGGGGAAGCGAGCGAGACGCTGCGCACGGGCACGGAGGCTGCGCTGCGCGGGGGCTACGCCATCGTCTACGCGATGGCCAACACCGCGCCGACCTGCGACAGCCCCGAGCGGATCCAGGAACTGGTGCGCCGCGCGAACGAGGTCGGCCCCGTCGAGGTCGTGCCCGTGTCGGCGCTCTCGCGCGAACTGCGCGGGCGCGAGCTCGTCGACCTCGAGG
>JARGNS010000244.1 GCA_029213105.1 Planctomycetota bacterium | reverse complement strand
GGCCTCGGTCCACGGCACGGCGTCTGTCCTCGTAGGGGCGCTCCAGCGAGGCCCGCAGGGCGAGCGTGTGTGCGCCCGCGATCCTGGTGGGTGTGTGCGCCAGGTGGTTCGCTGGCGGACAACCCTCCCGCGCGAGGCATGGGCGGGTTGTGCGCCCGAGGACGATCTCGTGCGTGCCGGCCTCGTGCTCGCCCCTGCGGATGCCCGGCCGCGGCGGACTCGACGTCCCGGCTTCAGTGGCCGAGGACCTCGGGGCGCGGCCTGGGCAGCTTGAACTGCACGGGCACCTGCTTGTCGCCCCGCTGGACGGTGAGCTTGATCGTGCTGCCCGGCTTCTTCTCGCGCATCAGGTAGGCGAGGTAGGTGCTGCGAGTCCACGGGCGTACGCCATCGTGCGTGGCTTTCCCGTCGACGGCCACGATGACGTCACGCTTCTTCAGTACCTTGCGCGCACCCTTGTGGTCCTTCTTGAACCACCACGGCGCATGGCTGGCGATGCGCACGCCCGCCTTGTCGTCCGCCAGGGTCGCCCCGGCCCACAGCCACATGGCGTAGCCGGCGATGCGGTAGCGCCAGGCGAAGTCACCGAAGCGTCGACGCCAGTCCTTCGGTAGGGCGAGGGGCAGGGACTGGCTCTTGCCGTCCCGGCGGATGCCGACGGTGAGGCGTGCGCCCTCCTCCGGAGTCTGGTGCAGGACCCACACGACATCGGCCGGCGAGAGGATCGGCTGCGCCTGCAGCGTCTCGATGACGTCGTCAGGGCGCAGGCCTGCGGCGGCGGCGGGACTCTTCGCCACGACCTTGGTGACCAAGCCACGGTGATCCGGGTGCAGGGACAGGCCGACCCACTCGGGATGCGGATACATCCAGAGCATCGCGTCGGTGACCGGCTTCTTCTTCATGAAGTACGAGTCGATCAGCACGCGCTGGATCTCGTGGCAGTGCACGCAACCCTTCGTGTCGCGGCTGGAGCCCTTGATGCGCTCGAGGCGCTTGTACTTGCGCGCGGCGGGCGTCTTCTCGGCGTACTTCCAGGGCCAGGGCGCGCCGGTCTTGGCTGCCAGGATCGGCTTCCACGTGGCCGGGTCCTGCGTGTAGCCGGCATGCACCTCGAGGGCGCCCTCCAGCGCCGCCTTGATCCCCGCGACGGAGTGGTTGGTGTTCGAGTCCTTCTTGCTGCGCTTGGCGTCCTCGTGCGCGAGGCCGAAGCGTCCGTAGATCGTCTTGTCCCCGTTCATGAGGAACACGGACCACGAGAGCATGGGGTCACTCTGGAAGAGTCCGAGGTCCACGCCGCCCATCTGCACGCAGCGCACGGTGACGAACTTCTCGAGGAGTGCCTTGAGTCCGGGATCGGTGCGGGCGACCAACTGGCCGTCGATGCTCTCGCAGCCCAGTCATGGCACGCAGCGGAACGAGATCAGGAGCGGCTTGCCGCTCTTGGAGGCCGCAAGAAAGCCCGCCTCCACGTCGTCGTAGATCCAGTCGCCCTGGAGCGAGTGATCCTGCAGGAGCTCCTTGAGCGCCTGCCCTTCATCCGCGTGCAGCGGCGCCACGGCGAGGAGCACGACGGCCGCCAGCGGCCAGAGACGGATTCGCATGGAGACCTCCCGTTCGGTACAGACTGTACGCTCAAGCGGCTCGGGGTCGGACAGGGAGGATGAGGTGAGGATCCGGCGCATCGTCTTCTGGGTCGTGCTGGCCCTGGCGGGCGGTGCGCTGGTGGTCTGGGCGTTCGTCCTGGCCCGCGAGAACAAGGATGCCGACGCCCTCGACGCCCTGCTGGCGGAGCAGGCCGCCGCGGGCCACGGGACGACGGTCGCGGACTTCCTGGCCCAGCACGCCGCCGGCGATCCCACGCAGCTCGCCGCGTTCCGGGCCTGGGGCCAGCGGGAGGAGCCGGCCGGGATCGAGGCGCGCGACTCGCGCGAGCAGGAGCGTGCGTACCTCGAGCACGGTGGCGCGATGCCGGAGAACGTTGCCGCGTATCACCGTGGGTGGGCGCCGCATGCACGCGCCCTCGAGGCCCTGCTGGACGACGGGCTGGCGAGCGTCTCGAGTCCCGTGTGGTGGCATCGCCATGTGGACGAGCACGGCATGCCGACCTTGGCGCAGAGTCTGGGACACATCGAGACGGCGCCCGTTTGGCGCCTGCTCGACGTCGTCCATTGGTACGTACTGCACGCGCTCTACCTCGATGCGGCCGTGGGGCTGCGGGGACTCGACCGCATGCCGTCGTTGCTGCGGCCGTTCGGCTCGACGCTCGACCACGCCTTGAGCACGGCGATGGCCGCGATCCGCGATCGCTGCTACCTGCTGCTGGCGTGGCGTGGGCGCTTGCCGGCCGACGCCCGGGCGCGTTGGGTGGCCGAGCCGCCTCCCCGTCCGGAGGACCTTGCGTCCGCCATCGACGGCACGCGCCTCACCCTGGGGATCCCGCTGGCCCGGGCGCTGGCCGAGGGGAGCACCGCGGCCGCCGACACGATCTTTCTCGGAGGCCCCAGTGGTTTCCTCGAGCGCCTCGATTGGCAGGCGTACCTGTTCTTCGACGCGGCCGCGGAGGCGCGTGAGGTCGTCGCGCGGCAGGCCACGATCGCGGATGTGCTGCGGGGGCGTCGAACGCCCGAGGCACTCCGTACCGCGCTGCCCGTGGAGCCCGAGGGGGGACAGATCATCCGCGCGGAGGTCGCGAGCATGCGGTTCATGCTGCATCGCCAGCTGATGCAGCGTGCGACGCATCGTCTCGTGCGTCTCGCCGTCACCCTCATGGCTGGCGGGGGGGCGCCGTCGGCCGAGGCACTTGCGGGGGGCCCTGGGGATCACGCGCTCGTCTACGAGGACCTGGGCGCGGGTGGTCACCGCTTGGGCGTTCGCGCCGTGGCCGCGCCGCCGGCGCTGTTCCCGCCGTGGAATCCGCCGCTGCCGGTCAACGGGGGGCGCCGCGGCAAGCCGCTCCTCCCCGGGGCCTTCGCCACGCATGAGGGGTCCGTGGAGTGGGGGCCGCCACCGGTCCGCTGAGCACGTACGGCGTCAGAGGATCTGCAGCATCACGATCGTGCCTGCCGCCATGACGAGACTCATGCCGATACCCACGCGCGCGAAGTCCCGCGTGCGGTAGCCGCCCGCACCCATGACCATGAGGTTGCACTGATGGGCGAAGGGCAGCACGTAGGCGCAGCTCGTGCCGAACGCCACGGCGAGGAAGGTCTTGTCGAAACCCAGGGTCGACCCCAGGGCCACCTCGTAGGCGACGGGGGCGAGGATCACGGCCGCGGCGCCGTTGTTGCTCGTGGTGCTCAGGACGGCCGCGATGACAAACAGTGCGGCGATGACGCCGCCGGTGCCGAGTGCTGGTTCGACCCCCAGGATGAAGCTCGCGGTTCCCGCCGCGACGCCATGCTGCTCGAGGGCGATGCCCAGGGGAATCGTGCCCGCGATCAGGAACAGGATCCGGAAGTCCATCGACTCGCGGATGCCGGCGCGGGACACACAGCGCGTGGCGCGCATCAGGATCGCACTTCCCAGCGCGCTCAGCGCGAGGGGCATCCATCCCAGCAGAGGCGGCAGGAGCGCGAGCAGCAGCAGGCCGATGGCCAGGGGGGCACGGCGCACATCCTCGCCCTGCACGCCCTCGCTCAGGACGATGAAGCGGGGATCGCGTCCGAGTTCGCGGATGGACGCGCCCGTGCCCGCCACGAGGAACGCGTCGCCCAGCATGAGATCGGTGTCAGCCAGGCCCTTGGAGAGGATCTCGTCCCGGCGCCAGATGGCCATGACGCTGAGGTTGAACTGATTGCGGAACTTCAGGCTGCGAAACGTCTTGCCGAGCGCGTCGGAGCGCGGGGGCAGCGTGACCTCCGCGAGGGTCACGCCCTGCTCGATCAGGCGCTCCATCGAGCCCGCATCGGCCACGCCGAACTGCACCCAGGCATCCTCGGAGAACCCCCAGGCGTCTTCCGTGCGGCCCTCGATGTAGAGCTCGTCACCCTGTTCGAAGACGAGATCGACGTGCGGGTGCAGCGTGCGCTTGCGATTGCCGCGCGGTCGCCTCACGCCCACGAGTTTCAGGTGCCAGCGTCCATCGAGGTTGGCCTCCCCCAGGGTCTGGCCGACGATCGTCGACTCGCCCGTCAACCGCATGCGATGCAGGTTCGCGGTGAGGCCGTAGGACTGGGCCAGCTCGTCGGGCAGTTGGGCGCGGCGCAGACGATCTTCGTCATTGTGGGCGGGCAGCCAGCGCCGTCCGATGAAGGCCATGAAGAGGATGCACAATGCCGTGACCGGCGCGCCGACCGCCAGGAAATCGGTCATGCGTAGCCCCCCGTCGGGGCCCATGCGCTGGCGGAGATCCTCGGCCAGGATCAAGTTCGGCGTCGTACCGATCGTGGTCATGGTGCCGCCGACGATGGCCGCAAACGAGAGGGGCATCATGAGGCGTGAGGCGGGGATGTCGGCCCGTCGCGCCAGGACGGCCACGGCGGGCAGGAACACGGCCACGGTCGCGGCGTTGGACATGATCGCGGACAACGTCGCCACCGCGATCATGATCGAGAGCACGAGGACCGTCTCGTTCTTGCCCCCGACCCGTCGTAGCCCCTGCGCCATGAGGGTGGCCACGCCGCTCTCCTTCATGCCGGCGCCGAGCACGAAGATCGAGGCCAGGGCCAGCACGGCCGGGTTGCCGAACCCGACGAGGGCCTGGTCCGCGCTCTCGAGGGTTCCGGTGGCGGCCAGGACCACGGGAATCGAGAGGGCCGTCATCCACAGGGGGATGGCCTCGGTGATGAACAGCACCATGGCGGCGGCGAGCGTCGCAACGGCGATGATCTGGTGCACGGACATGGCGCAGGGCCTCCTGGGCGGAGACCGTACTGCACCCCGCCCCCGCGTGGACGCGGGTCGGATGGCTCGCTGTCGCCTCCCGGTGGGGTACGGGAGCCCCGCGGCTTCGGTCCCACGTTGGGGCAGGGTGCGACCCGCTCCGTGCCAAGGCGTGCAACGAGGGGTAGTCTGGACTTGCTACGGACAGGTCCACCGCGCATGGGGGTGCGCACCCGGAGAGCCCATGACCCCGCCCGCTTCGCACCCCGCAGGGCGACCTGCCCTCGTCTTCCCGATCGCCTTGAGCCTGGCCTGCCTCCTGGCGGTGGCCTGCGGCGGCGGGGGGGGCACGCCCGCACCGGAGAGCCCGCTGCCGGAGCCGCCCGCGCCCTTCGGCCTCGCGGAGCGACCCGCCACGGCCGCCCTGGCGTTTCCCATCGACAACCCGCAGCCGCAGCCGGTCGACCTGGTGCGTGCCTTCCCCAACCTCGACTTCGCGCGGCCGGTGCAACTCACCCATGCGCCGGACGGGACGAACTGGCTCTATGTGATCGAGCAGGCAGGGCGGGTGCTCGTCTTCGACAACAGCGACGCCGTACTGGCCGCGAGTGTCGTGGTCGACCTGCGCGATGACGTGGGCGGGCCCGTGGCCTACAACACGAACGAAGAGGGCCTGCTCGGCATCTGCTTCGACCCGGCCTTTGCGAGCAACGGCCATTTCTACGTGCACTACTCGATGGCGAGCCCGCGCCGCTCACGCATCGCGCGCTACACGGCGACGTTCCCGCCGGGGGGCGGAGCCCCGTCGGCCTCGCCCGCCTCCATGCACGAGATCCTCACGCTCGCCCAGCCCGACTGGAACCACAACGCGGGCATGCTCGCCTTCGGTCCGGACGGGATGCTCTACGTCGGCTTCGGTGATGGTGGCTCGGGCGGGGACCCCTGGAACAACGGCCAGGACACCACGACGCTGCACGGCAACATCCTGCGCATCGATGTGCGCGGCAGCACGGCGCAGCAGCGCTACACGGTGCCGCCGGACAACCCGTTCGTTGGCGTGCAGGGCTTCTTGCCCGAGATCTGGGCCTACGGCTTCCG
>JARGNS010000243.1 GCA_029213105.1 Planctomycetota bacterium | reverse complement strand
GATGATCCTCGCCGCCGTCGGACTCCATCACTACCTGCTCGTGGGGGCCGTGTTGTTCTGCGCGGGCCTCGTGGCCGTCATGTCGCGTCGCAATGCCGTCGCGATCCTGATCGGCATCGAGCTGATGCTCAACGCCGCCAACGTGAACCTCGTTGCGTTCGATCACTTCCGCGGCCAGATCGACGGCAAGCCCATCATCGACGGTCAGCTCTTTGCGCTCTTCGTGCTCGTCATCGCGGCGGCCGAGGCTGCCGTGGCGCTGGCGCTGATCCTCAACGTGTTCGATACCCGTGACCGCATCGATGTCGACGAACTCGACATCCTGAAGGGATAGCCTCCGGTGTCCGACGCCACCCTCCAGCTCCTGTGCCTGACCGTGCTGGCCGCACCCCTCGTGGGGTTCGTGCTGCAGTACACGGTCGGCCGGCGTCTCGGGGCGCGCGGTGCCTGGATGACCGTGTTCGCGATCGGCGTCTCGCTGGCCTGCTCGCTGCTGATCGGCTACGAGGCGTTCCAGGGTGGGGCGGAGTTCAGCAAGCAGTTCGGTCCGTGGACGTGGCTGGAGCCCGGCGACATCGAGCCCGGCGTGGCCGCGGAGTGGACGATCGGCATGCGTCTGGACGGCCTGACGGCCGTGATGCTCGTCGTCGTGACCCTCGTGAGCTTCCTCGTGCACGTCTTCAGCACGGCGTACATGAAGGGCGACGCGAAGTACGGCCTCTTCTTCGCCTGGCTGCAGATGTTCTCGTTCTCGATGCTCGTGCTGGTGCTGGCGGACAACCTCCTGCACCTGTTCATGGGGTGGGAGCTGGTGGGCCTGTGCTCCTACAAGCTGATCGGCTTCTGGAGCGAGAAACCCGCCCCTTGTGCGGCGGCGCGCAAGGCGTTCCTGACCACGCGCATCGGTGATCTCGGCATGATGGTGGCCATCTGCGTGATCGGTGGCGCGGTCGGCTCGTTCGAGTTCGAGCGCATCTTCACAGCCGTCGCGAACGGCGCGATCGACGACACCTGGTTGATGATCGCCGGCCTGGGCCTGTTCGTGGCTGCCGCCGGCAAGAGCGCCCAGCTTCCGCTGCACGTGTGGCTGCCCGACGCCATGGAGGGCCCGACGCCCGTCAGTGCGCTCATCCACGCGGCGACCATGGTCGCGGCGGGCGTCTACCTGATCGGCCGCATGGCGCCGATGCTCACACCGGACGTCATGACGGTCGTGGCCACGGTCGGTGCGATGACCGCACTCGTCGCCGGCCTCATCGCCGTCGCCCAGAACGACATCAAGCGCGTGCTCGCGTACTCCACGGTGAGCCAGCTGGGCTACATGTTCCTCGGCCTCGGGGTGGGTGCCTGGCACGCCGGCCTGTTCCACCTCACGACGCACGCCTTCTTCAAGGCGCTGATGTTCCTCGGCTCCGGCTCCGTCATCCACGGCTGCCACCACGAGCAGGACATGCGCAAGATGGGCGGCCTGCGCAAGAAGATGCCCGTCACGGCCGTGACGTTCCTCGTCGGTGTGCTCGCCATCGCGGGTGTCCCGTGGATCACCTCGGGCTTCTACTCGAAGGACGGCATCCTCTCGGGCGCCTACGGCGTCTCGCCGGTGCTCTTCTGGATGGGCCTGGCCGGCGCGGTGCTCACCGCCTTCTACATGATGCGCCTCTACGTCATGACGTTCGAGGGCGAGCCCCGGGATCGACACGTGTACGACCACGCGCACGAGTCGCCCAAGGTCATGACCTGGCCCCTGATCCTGCTGGCCGTGCTGACCGTCGTGATCGGTCCGCTGGCGTGGCACAACATCATGCTGGCCCCGCCCACGGGCGTGGAGCCCGCCGCCGCCTGGGCGACGATCCAGTCGCTGGAGCAGGAGCACGCGCACGCGGGCACGGTCATGTGGCTGGCCATCGCGGCCGGTGTGGGCGGCCTGCTGTTGGGTTGGCTGGTGTTCCACGCCAAGCGCGACCTGCTCGCCACGCTCAAGCGGCCCTTCGGGGCGCTCGAGGAGGCCTGCGCCAACAAGTTCTGGTTCGACGAGCTCTACGACGTCGTGCTCATCAAACCGGCCTTCGCCATGGCGGCGATGTATCGCTGGTTCGACGAGCATGTCGTGGATGCGTTGGTCAACCGCGCCGGCCGCAGTGGCCTGCAGACAGCCGACGCCTCGGCGGCCCACGACCGCGGTGTCGTGGATGGCCTCGTGCGCTTCGTCGGCAATGCCTGTCAGGGCCTCGGTGGGGTGTTCAGCGCCCTGCAGAGCGGCCGTGTGCGCCTCTACCTCTCGCTCAGCGTGGGGGTCCTCGCCCTCGCCCTCCTCCTGGAGGCACTCCTCTGATGCTTTCGCTCACCGCCCTGGTCTTCCTTCCGCTGGTCGGCATGCTGGTCTGCTGGCTGCTGCCTTCGAAGCACGCCCGCGTGGTCAACATCGTCTTCTCGGCGCTCGTGTTGCTCCTCTCCGTCGCGCTCTGGGCGCAGATGGACGTGGGGGCCGCCGGCTATCAGTTCGAGCAGACCGCCAGTTGGCTGCCGGGCATCGTCAGCGAGGAGGGCATCCAGTACCACGTCGGCCTCGACGGACTGGGCTTGAGCCTGGTGCTTCTGACCGCCTTCGTGACGCTCGTGTCGGCCATCGCCAGCTGGAAGATCGAGAAGCAGGCCAAGGGATATCACATGATGTTCCTGCTCCTGCTGACGGGCATGCTCGGCGTGTTCGTCGCGCTGGACCTGTTCCTCTTCTACGTGTTCTGGGAGATCATGCTCCTGCCGATGTACTTCCTCATCGGCATCTGGGGCGGGCCGCGGCGTCAGTACGCGGCCATCAAGTTCTTCCTCTACACGCTGTTCGGCTCGGTCCTTCTGCTCGCAGGCGTCATCCTCGTCGTGCTCAAGACCGGGAGCTGGTCGATCCCCGAGATCACGGCGCAGGCCCAGGCGGCGCTCGCAGCGGGGGAGGCCGGCGGCATTCTCGGCAGCACGGGGCTGTGCCTCGCGGCCTTCATCGGCATGTTCATCGGCTTCGCGGTGAAGGTGCCGTGCTTCCCGTTCCACACGTGGCTGCCCGACGCCCACGTCGAGGCGCCCACGCCCATCTCCATGATCCTGGCCGGCGTGCTGCTCAAGATGGGTGGCTACGGCCTGATCCGCATCGCCTACCCCTTCTTCCCCCAGGCTGCCGTCGATAGCGGGCTGGTGATCTCGATCCTCAGCACGATTGCGATCGTCTACGGCGCGTTCGTCGCGATGGCGCAGACCGACTTCAAGCGCATGATCGCGTACTCGTCGGTAAGCCACATGGGCTTCGTGACGCTCGGCTTGGCCGCGGGTACCGCGTGGGGCATCAACGGCGCGATGTACATGATGCTGGCGCACGGCACGATCAGCGCCATGCTCTTCATGATCGTGGGCGTCATCTACGACCGCGCCCACCACCGCGAGATCGCGAAGTTCGGTGGCCTGGCCTGGGTGATGCCGAAGTACTTCATCCTCGCGAGCATCGCCTTCTTCGCGAGCCTGGGCCTGCCGGGCGGCAGCGGCTTCATCGCCGAGATCACCACGTTCGTCGGTGCGTTCAACGGGCCGCATCGCATCTGGGCGATCATCTCGCTGCTGGGGGTCGTGCTCACCGCGGCCTACTACCTGCGCACGCTGGCCAAGGTCTTCCTGCTCGACACGCCGGAGGTCTACAAGGACGCCGCGAAGTTCCCCGACCTGAGCGCTCGCGAGTACGCGATCCTCGTGCCGCTGGCGCTCGTGACGATCTACATGGGCATCGTGCCCGCCACGGCCATGGACATGGTCAAGGGCTTCGTCGAGGGCACGCTCGTGCCCATGCTCGGCCAGGCTGCCGGAGGCGCAGGGCAGTAGCGTGGACCTGACTCCGATCATTCCCGCGATCGAGCTGACGGTCGGCATCGTGGCCGTCATCGTGCTCGACCTGCTTGGCCGGGGCCGCTATCCGTGGCTCACCACGGGTGTGGCGCTGCTTGCGCTCGCCGGTGCCGCAGTGTCCGCGTGCCTGCAGCCGGCAGCGAGCGTCGACGGTGGCGCCGAGACCGTGCTCGGGGTACTGCAGCTCGATCGCTTTGCGGTCGTGTTCACCGTGTTCTGTTGCCTGACGGGCTTCGTGACCGTGCTCGCCACGGTCCGCGGCGAGGCGTTCAAGACGCCGGGTGGCGAGTTCCTGGTGCTGATTCTCAGCGCGGTGCTCGGCATGAACGTGCTCGCCATGTCCGTCGATCTCGTGATGCTGTACCTGGCGTTCGAGCTCGTCAGCATCCCGGGCTACGTGCTCGTGGCGATGCGCCGCGCGGACGCCCGGAGCAACGAGGCGGGCGTCAAGTACGTCCTCTTCGGCGCGGTCAGCTCCGCGATCATGCTCTACGGCCTCTCCATGGTGGTGGGCCTGGCCAGTGGCACGTCCCTGGCCGCCCTGAGCGAGGCCATCGCCGCCGGGCACGTGACCAGCCAGCCGCTGTGGATCGTGGCCTGCGTGATGATCTTCGCCGGCTTCGCCTTCAAGATCTCGGCCGTGCCGTTCCACTTCTGGGCGCCGGACGTCTACGCGGGGGCTCCGGCTTCGGTCGCCGGCTTCCTGGCCGTGGCGAGCAAGGCTGCGGGGTTCCTGGCGCTCATCCGCGTGGTCGGGGCCACCACGAGCGGCCCCGTGGCCGCCGCGGCCGATCCTCTGACGGCCTTCTTGCCCGATGGCGGCGTGCTGATCGGCATCATCGCCATCGCGGCCGTGCTGACCATGACGGTCGGCAACCTGGCGGCGCTGCGCCAAGGCGAGATCAAGCGCCTGCTCGCGTGGTCGAGCATCGCCCACGCCGGCTACCTGTTGCTCTTGCTCGCGACCTGGTCCGAGACGTCGATCGCGGCGCTGCTCTTCTACCTCGTTGCGTACCTGTTCATGAACCTGGCGGCATTCCTCATCGCGGGCATCGTGATCCGTGAGTGTGGGACGGGCGAGCTGAGTGCGCTGCGCGGCATGGGTCGACGCAACGTGGGCATCTCGGTCGCGCTGGCGATCGTCATGTTCAGCCTCACGGGGCTGCCGCCGTTCTTCGGCTTTGCGGCCAAGCTGCAGCTGTTCTACGCCGTTTTCGATCGCGGCTACGTCTGGCTCGGCGTGATCGGCCTCGTGAACGGCGTGATCTCGCTCTACTACTACGCGCGCGTCTTGAGCTACCTCTGGTTCCATGACGCCGAGGAGGAGCCGGCGCCGAGCCTCTCGCTGTCGCTCTTCGACAAGGTGTTCTGCGCCGTCCTCGTGCTGCCGATCCTCGGGTTCGGCCTCTTCTGGGCTGACGCCTGGGGCTGGGCCCAGGAGGTCGCACGGGACTTCCCGTTGATCGGGGGGGGGCGTTGATGGACGTTGTCGCCCTGCCGCCGACCCTGCTCGACCTGCTGAACGAGCTGTTTACGCGCACCTTCATCGGCGCAGGAACGTACGTCTTCGAGTCGCAGCCCTACGCCGTGGCCGAGGACGCGGACCTGCTGGAACAGCTGCGCGCCATCAAGGAGCAGGACCGGGATCACGCGACCCTGCTCGCCGGGCTCCTGCGCTCCCACGGTCACGTGCCGGAGCCGGGCGTGTTCCCGTACTGGCACCGGGACGTGAACTACCTGACCGTGCCCTTCATGGCGGGGTTCGTGGCCGAGTCGCTGCAGACCGATCTCGACGTGCTGGCCCGCGCGCAAGTGCGCGCGCCGGCGGCGCTTGAGGACGTACACGCCACGTTGCAGGTCATCGGCGCGGAGCGCGAGGCCTTGCTTGCAGCCCTCGCACCGGCCGCCGTGGCGGCGAAGCAGCGTGAGGCGGAGGCCTACGCGGCGGCGAGCCGGGCCCTGCGGGAAGCACGCGAAGCGCGCCTGGCCGCCGAGAAGGCTGCGGAGGCCGCCCGCAAGGAGGCCGAACGCGCGAAGAA
>JARGNS010000242.1:2826-5928 GCA_029213105.1 Planctomycetota bacterium | reverse complement strand
ACGCCGTCTCGACGGCGAAGGTGCCGGCACCGGTCATGGAGCGGACGGGTTCGCTCATGGGCGCTTTCTGCGCAGCCGGGCGAGGACTACTTGTCCTCGTCCTTCTTGGGCTCGCCGTCGGCGTCCTTCGGCTCGGCGTCCTTCGGATCGGCGTCCTTCGGATCGGAATCGCCCGCGTCCTTGGCGGGCTCGTCCGTGTCGTCGGCATCCTTCGCCGGCTCCTCGGGCGCGTCATCGCCCGGCAGGGACTCGATGCTGTCCGCACCCTTGACCGGGGCGGACGACGCGGTGCTCAAGCCGGCGTACAGCAAGGCCAGGCCGAGGAACATCGCGCCGACCCAGGCCGTGGCCGTGTTGACGGTGCCGGCCTTGACGCCGAACGTCTCGGTGCCGGCGCCACCGAAGGCGCCCGCGAGGCCGCCGCCCTTGCCTTCCTGGGCAAGCACGATCACCACCACGAGGAAGGCGCTGATGACGAACAGGGTCATGATGGCGCCGCGGACGACGTCCATCACGGCGGCGAGGGTGAACAAGTCGATCCCGGTCACGGCAGGCTCCTCAGTGGTCGCAGACGCGGTCGTCTGCGGGGGCATCCTCCCCCGGATTCCAGGGCGGCGGGCTAGCCCGCCGGTGTGTACCCGACCATCGCGGCGAACTTCGCCGGATCCAGGGACGCACCGCCGATGAGCAGGCCATCGACGTCCGAAACTTCGAGGAAGCCGCCCATATTGTCGGGGTTCGCGCTTCCGCCGTAGAGGATTCGCACCCGGGCTGCCCGTTCGGCATCCGTCTCGGCCACCCGGGCGCGCAGGCTGGCGTGGGCCGCGGCGGCCTCGACGGGGGTCGCGGCCTTCCCCGTTCCAATGGCCCAGACCGGCTCGTAGGCGATCGTGAGGGGGTCCTCGGCGCTCCGCAGGCAGGCGAGGCCCGCGTCGAGCTGGCGCAGGATGACGGCCTCGGTCTGGCCCGCTTCGCGCTCCTCGAGGGTCTCGCCCACGCAGAGAATCGGCTCCAAACCCGCCTCCAGGGCCCGTGCGAGGCCGCCGGCCACGTCCGCGTCGCGCTCCCCGAAGACGTGGCGGCGCTCGCTGTGGCCGCACAGGACCATGCGGCAGCCGGCCTCGGCCAGCATCGAGGCCGCGACGGCCCCGGTGAAGGCGCCCGCGGCCTCCCAGGCGCAGGCCTGGCCGCCGAGGGTCACGCCCCCGCCGGCATCGGCCAGGCTGCCGCCCACGGCCATCAGCCAGGGGGCGGGGGGGAAGACGGCCACATCGTTGGCGGAGGCCGCGGCGGCGGCCGCGGCGGCCTCCGCCCAGGTGCGGGCGTCCCCGAGGGAGCCGTTCATCTTCCAGTTCCCTGCGATCAGGGGCGTGCGGGTCGGGGTGCTCATGCCGGGAGCGTATCCGCAAGGCATGGATGGAGGGAACAGGCCGCCGGTCGCCTTCGCGGCTAGACTTTTCGCCATGTTGATCGTCCTCGACCCCCAGATCAGCCCTGCGCAGCGCAGCGCGATCGACGAAACCATCCGTGCCGCCGGCTGCTCGATCGCCGAGATGCCCTCGCGTCGCGGCCTCCTGCTCCTCGTGGACGGCGACCTCGACCGCCTGCGGCAGGTGCCGCTCAAGGTCTTCGCCGGCGTGAGCAAGGTCGTCGGGTTGAGCAAGCCCTACGCCCTCAACAGCCGCGAGCACCAGGCGGAGCCCAACGTCGTGAAGGTGGGCGATGCCCGCATCGGCGGCGGCAGCCTGACCGTCATCGGTGGCCCCTGTGCCGTCGAGGATCGGGAGACCCTGCTCGCCATCGCCAACGAGGTGAAGGCCTCCGGCGCGAACCTGCTCCGCGGCGGTGCCTACAAGCCGCGCACGAGTCCGTACTCCTTCCGCGGTCTGGGCCTCGAGGGCCTGCTGATGCTGCGCGACGTCGGTCTCGAGACGGGGCTGCCGACAGTCAGCGAGATCACCGATCCGCGCCACATCGAGGCGTGCGTCAGCAACGTCGACATGGTGCAGGTCGGCACGCGCAACATGAGCAACTTCGATCTGCTGGTCGAGATCGGCAAGAGCGGCCACCCGGTGCTGCTCAAGCGCGGTCGCTCGGCGACGATCGCCGACTGGCTGCTCGCGGCCGAGTACATCCTCGCGCAGGGCAACCCGAACGTCGTGCTGTGCGAGCGCGGCATCCGCGGCTTCGATCCCGCCATGCGCAACACCCTGGACCTGGCCGCGATTCCGGCGATCCAGGCGCGTTCGCATCTGCCGATCATCATCGACCCGAGCCACGCGACGGGCGTGTCGGCCTACGTGCCGGCCCTCGCGCGCGCGGCGATCGCGGCCGGCGCCGACGGCGTCATCATCGAGACGCACACCGATCCGACCCGCGCGCGCAGCGACGCCGACCAGGCCATGCTGCCGGCCGACTTCCGCGACCTCTGCGAGGACCTGCGGTTGATGCACAGGGTTGCCAACCGCTCCATCGACGCCTGACCGCCGAGGCGCTGGGCTGGGGGCGCAGGCACCCCTTCCTCGACCTCGCGTGGGCAGACCACGCCACGGTCTCGTCATGGGCACCCCGCTCCTCGGTCGCAAGGGCCGGGACTCGAGCTGGCCCCTCGACAGGAAGGGACGCGTTTCGCGCGCGTAGGCGCTAGAACAGGGGCGTGCGCGCGCTGCTCCTCTCGCTCCTCGGACTGCTCGTGGCCACGGCTGCCTTCGCCGGGGAAGCCTGGGAGCCCGGGGGCGGGCTCGCCGCGCCGAGCGCCGCGGAGGCCCGCGGTCGCGACGTGTACCGGGCCGAGGTCTGTTGGACATGCCACGGACCGCAGGCCCGCGCGGCGGTGAACGGGCTCGAGCGGCCGGGACCCGTCCGCACCCAGGATTGGCTGCTCGCGCATCTGCATGATCCCCGCCGCGTGCATCCGCACTCGCCCATGCCCGGCTGGCCGCAGCTCTTCACCGCGCCCGGAGGCGCCGCGCGCCACGAGGTCACGACCTTGATCGCGCGCTTCGATGCCGACGGGGACGGCCGCGTCGCCTTCACCAGCGACGCCCGGCCGTCGTGGCAGGAGCACGGCGCCGAGGTCGCGCGCATGACCGACCTCGATGT
>JARGNS010000242.1:0-2726 GCA_029213105.1 Planctomycetota bacterium | reverse complement strand
GGCCGTCGTGGCAGGAGCACGGCGCCGAGGTCGCGCGCATGACCGACCTCGATGTGGCCGGCGTGCGTATCCCGCCGCGCGCCGCGCTGCAGACGCGCAGTGGCGAAGAACTCTGGCCCGGCGCCGAGGCGCCGTATGTCGATCGCTTCGTCCCCGGCTCCGACGCGGGCGACGGCATGCTCTCGCTCCGCGACGTGCGCCCGGAGCCCCGTGCGCGTGCGCTCGATCTCGTGCGCTATGTGCGCGCCGTGCGCCGCACGCGCGCGCTGCCGCAGCAGGCCGCGCTCGACGAGGCGGCCGTCACGGCCCTCGTGGGCATGGGCGGGAAGCTCGCCACGCGTCGGGACAAGGCCGGGCTGGTACGCGCGCGTCTGCGTGCGCCCGCGGTGGTGCCTCCGGATGTCGCACGCCTCGGCGCCGCGCTCTACGCCCGCCACTGCGCCAGCTGCCACGGCGCGGCGGGTCGTGGGGACGGTCCGGCGGCCGCGTTCCTCGACACGCCGCCGACCGATCTGGTCACGGCGCGCTTCAAGTACCGCAGCACGCGGACCGGCGCTGCGGCGCTGCTGACCGACGTGTTCCGCACCGTGCGGCACGGTCTGCCCGGCAGCGGCATGACCGGCATGCGGCACGCGCCGCCGGCCCAGGTCTGGGCCGTCGTGCTGCATGTGCGTGGGCTGGCAACCGGGGCTCGCGGCGCCGGCCAGCCCGCGTCCCTCGCCGTGCCGCCGCTGCCCACGCTGCGCGTGGCGGCGGAGGACGACCGCGCGACCTACGCCCGGCACGTCGCGCGCGGCAAGGCGCTCTTCGTGGCCTTCGAGTGCAGCCGCTGCCACGGCACCGAGGGGCGCGGCGACGGGCCGGATGCCATCGTGGAGTGGAGTGATGGACGCCAGGTCCGGGCGCGCGACTTCAAGCCGCGTGACGTCCGTGACGATCCGCGCCAGCGCATGCGCGGCGGCGCGCGGCCGGCCGACCTCTGGCGCACCGTCATGACCGGGCTCGACGCGGCCGGGATGCCGGGCGTGCATGCGCCGTTCGAGGCGGCGCGGGCCGCGCGGGCGCCGCACGCGGTGGATCGCCGCCTGGTCCAGCCGCTCAAGGATCCCGCCCTGTTCGCCGTCGGCGTGACGGCGTCCCGGGACGGGCCCTACGAGGAGCGCATCGACACGCTCCATGTGGGGGCGGGCGCGACGGGAGACGGCTGGCGGTCCTTCGGCGACGACTGGGCCCTGGTGCTGTATCTCCTGCACCTGATGCGGACCGAAGACGAAGTGCAGCGTGACGTGATGGCCTGGCCGCAGATCGAGGTGCGCAAGTGAGCGTGCCGGCGATCGTCCAGGCGCCGGACCTCGTCGTGCCGGTCCTGCCGGAGGGGCAGCGCCGCATCCTCGTGCGCCTGCCCAACTGGCTCGGCGATGTCGTGATGGCGGCCCCGACCGTCGCGGCGATCCATGCGGCGCGTCCGGAGGCCGAGCTGGTCGCGATGATCAAGGCGCCCTTCGCGTCCCTGGCCGCGCGCCTGCCCGGCGTGACGCAGGTCGTGCCGGCCGGCCGGGATCGCTCGCCGGGGGATCTGGCCGCCAGCCGGCGCGCCCTGAAGGCGCTCGATCTCGACGCCGCCGTGCTGCTCCCGCGGAGCGCGCGCGCGCAGGTCGCGCCGTGGCTGGCCGGCATCCCGCAGCGGGTGGGCTTCGTCGGCAAGGGCCGCGGGTTCATGCTGACCCACGGCGTGCGCGGCTGGGCGCCGTACCGCGGCGCGCATCGCAGTGCGTGGTTCGGGCTGCTAGCGCAGTCCTTCGGGACGCAGGCCGGCGAGGCCTGGCTCTGCGACGTACCGGAGGCCGGTCACGTCGAGGCCGAGCGCCTGCTCATGCGGCTCGGCCGTGATCCGGCGCGCCCGCTGGTGGTACTCGAGCCCGGCGCGAGCTACGGCCCGGCCAAGTGCTGGCCCGCCGCGAGTTTCGGTGCCCTGGCGGCGCAGCTGCGCGCCGAGGGCTGCGACGTGGCCACGGTCGGGACGGACGAGACGCGCGCCGTCGAGGCGGCCGTCGACGCGGCCGCCGGGGGCGGCGTGCTGAAGACCGCCGGGCGCACGCCGGACCTGCTCGCGTTGCTGGGCGTGCTCGCCGCGGCGGACCTCGTCGTGAGCAACGACACGGGCCCCATGCACCTGGCCTCCGCCGTCGGTGCCCCGGTGCTCGCCCTGTTCGGCGCGACGGATCCGGTCGTCAGCAGCCCCCTCGGCCAGCGTGAGCGCGTGCTGGTCTACGACCCGGAGCCCTGCAGCCCCTGCTTCCTGCGCACGTGCCCGCTGCCGGGGCATCCTTGCCTGACCAAGCTGGGCGTCGGCCGCATCCACCGCGAGGCGCGGGCGCTGCTCGCAGCCCGGGATCGCCTGCCCGCCTGACGGCCTGCCTGCATGGCGGTCCGCCTGGCGGCCCGCCTGCCGACCCGTCAGCGCTTGGCGCGGATGCGCTTGCCCTTGCGCGGGCGCGCGCCGCTGGCGTTCACCTCGCTCTCGTCGTCCCCGTCCGGAGCCACGCCCGGGTCCACGCCAGGGTCCCCGTCCGGGTCGATGCCCAGGTCGTCGGCCCCCTGCTCGGCGCGGGCGATGACCTCCCGGCGCGTGGCGAGCGGCAGGTCCATCCACTGCTGGCGCTCGTCGTCGGGCAGCACCAGGAAGCGGGCGAGGCGCGCGTACTCCTGGGAGGCGCGCGTGTTCG
>JARGNS010000241.1 GCA_029213105.1 Planctomycetota bacterium | reverse complement strand
CATCGACCGGATCGAGGCTGAGGTGCGTGCGCGCGTTCCGAATGCGCGCATCATCAGCATCGAGCCTGACATTCCACACCCCGACGATCCCGACCGCCCTTGCTTCGAGCAGACAGACTGACGGCGTCGGGCGCGCGCCTCACCGCGTCGCCCCTGGCTTGATCGTGCGGGTGCGCCAAGCCGCCGGGCGGATCTCGATGCACCCCATGCGGCATGGCGTGGCCATGCGCCGCGCTCCCGGCGGGGCACGAAACGGTGGACCCTTCCCTCGGCTCCGTACCCTGGCGCGCCCTCCTGTCCTGTACAACCGGCGCCATGAGCACGGTCCAACTCTGGCTGGGAGCCGCGGGCGGCGAAGTCGGCGTCGTCGGCGATCTCGTGATCGTCCTCGTCGCGGCCTCCGTGGTGGCGCTCGTCGTGCGCCGGCTGGGCATGGCCGTGATCCCCGCCTTCCTCCTCACCGGCATGGCGCTGGGACCCAACATGCTGGGGCTGGTGCCCGCGCCCGGTCAGCTGGCGCCGATCGGCCACCTGGCCATCGTCGTGCTCCTCTTCGGGATCGGCCTCGAGCTCCACCTGTCGAGCCTGCGGGGGCGGTTGCTTCAGCTGATCGGGGGGGGCGGGCTCGCCTGCGGACTGTGTGTGCTCGTGGGCTGGGGCCTGACCGTCGCCTTCGGCATGGATCCGTACCGGGGGCTCGCCGTCGCCATGGCTCTCTCGCTGTCCTCGACCGCGGTCGTGCTGAAGCTGCTGACCACGCGTCGGGAGCTGGCGCGTCCGTCGGGTCGCCTCGCGGTGGCCGTCCTCGTCGTCCAGGATCTGGCGGTCGTGGCGATGCTCGCCTCGTTGCCTCTGCTCGCCGGCGCCGCGGGAATCCAAGTGGCCGGCGATGGCCCGTTCAGCGGCGTCTGGGACATGCTGCTGCGCCTGGGGGCGATCGGCGTGTTCGTCATCGGTAGCCGGCGGCTCATGCCCTGGCTCTTGCACGAGGCCACGCGCAGTGGAGCAGGGGAGTTGCTCCTCATCGTGGGCATGGCGTTCGCCCTCGGGGCAGCATGGATCACCCACCTGCTTGGCTTCAGCCTGGAGATGGGGGCATTCCTCGCGGGGTTCCTGCTCTCGGGGACGCGCTTTCGCTACGAGCTCATGGGGCAGATCGTTCCGATTCGCGACTTCTTCCTCGCCGTGTTCTTCACCGTGTTGGGCATGCAGCTCGCACCGCAGGTCGTGGCCGCGTCTTGGGAGATTGTCCTCCTCTCGACGGTCATCGTGCTGGTGGCCAAGGCCCTGCTCATCAGCCTCTCGTGCTGGGTTGTCGGGGCGCATGCCTCGGTGGCCGTGGTCGTGGGTTTCGCGCTCGCGCAGGCAGGGGAGTTCAGCCTCGTACTGCTCGGGGAGGCCAGTGCCATTGGCCTCCTCGATGAACGCCTGAACGCGATCATCATGTCGGTCGTCGTCTTGACCTTGCTGGTCACGCCACTGTTTGCAGGTCTCGGACGGCGGCTCGCCGGGGCGTTGGGTTCCGCCCCCCAGGTGCCCTGGGCGGATCGCGCGGGGTTGGGGCAGTCGTATGGGGAGGCCGCCGAGGAGTCAGGCGCCCCGGCGAACGAGGTCATCATCGCCGGGTTCGGGCCCGTCGGCCGGCGCGTGGCCGCCGACCTCGAGTTGGCGGCCATCTCGTACTGCGTCATCGACATGAATCCCGACACGATCCGTGCGCTCCACGAGACCGGCAACCCGGCCGTCGTGGGCGATGCCGCAACGGAGACGACGCTCATGCGTGCCGGGCTCGAGCAGGCACGGGCCCTCGTCATCACGATCCCCGACGACGAAGCGACGCGCCGCGTGATCGCGACCGCGCGCCGCCATCGGAACGATCTCCTGGTTGCCGCGCGCACCACAGGCGTCCGGTCTTCCGGAGCCCTCAAGGATGCGGGGGCCGACCTGGTGGTCAGCGATGAGCTGTCGGCGGCGGACGAGATGGCGCGCGAGGTCAGTATCGCGCTGCAGACGACGGCCCAGGGGTAGCTCCCCGGCAGCGCGCCGATCGGCGCCGCGTGGCCCTGGTGCGCGCCGCGCGGCGGCCGGCTCATCCCCAAGTGGCCAGGTCCTCACACGGATCGGAGGCCCCCGCGGCGGGGGCCTCGCGGGGCCCGTGCCGTGGTAGGCTCACCGCCGCCACGAGGCCATGAGGTCGATCTGGGAGAGCCCATGCACGCGAACGACGACACAGCGAAGCAGACGCCCAAGCAGCGCAAGCGGCGCACCTATCAGGCACCGAAGCTGACCGTGTACGGTGCCGTGAATGAACTCACCGGAGGCGGCGCCGATGCCACGGTGAGCGACCATGGGAACGACATGATGTTCACGTCCTGACCGGCGGCCTCGGACGTCCGGTGCGGCCCTGGCCGCCCCGCCGCGCGGCGCTGTCGCCGTCGGCGCGGTTCTGGCGAGGCGGATCTAGTGCAGCCATCGTTCGCGTGGACGCGGGCTAGCGATCGTCGGCCACGTCCTCCTCGAAGTCGACCATCCCCCGGATCCGTGGACGCAAGTAGGCGCGGACGGTACGCCGCACGACTTCCGTTCCCCCGCGAGCGAGCCCCTCGAAGATCCGCCGCACGTCGGCGTCGGTCCCGAGAACCCGGCCGAGGGCATGCACGGCCGCAAGCACGACCTGCTCATCCCGATCCCGCAGGAGCTCCACCCAGGCCTCGCGGACCACGGACGATTCCTGGTCGAAGCGTGCCAGGGCCTCGGCCGCGGCGCGGCGTGGCCGCGCCTCACGCGCACGCGTGTGTTCGAGGACCATGACCAGGGCCGTGGTCGCGAACTCTGGCATGTCGGCCAGGGAGCCCAGGCCGCGCAGCGCTTCGGCACGCAGGCCTTCGTCGTCCGCGTCCAGGTGATCGCGCAGCTGCTCGAGGACGTCATGCGCCTCGATGCCGCACCAGCCTTGGAGCGCGAGAATCGCGCGCAGGGACGCGGGATCGGTGGACGCCAGCATCGCCCTGGCGTGCGGCTGCAGGCGGTCGTGAGCCACCCCCCGGGCCACCAGCGTGCGGATGCCCGCTGCGCGCGCAGGCCCCGGCGCGGTCTCCATCCAGGCCAGGACCTCGTTCTCCGGGCCGAGCAAGAACGCCGCCCGCGCCGTGTCGTACACGAAGCCGACATGCGTCGCATCGGCGGCGACGGCCTCGAGCAAGAAGGCGTGCACCGCCGGGTGCGGCACCTCGGGGTCCATCGCCCGGGTCAGGTAGCCGGCTTCCTGCCAGTCCGGAAGGTCGAGGAAGCGCAGGCGGTCGACGAGTGCGGGGTGCAGGATCACGCCCTCGGCGCTGCGCACGAGCGGAGCGCGCAGCGCTCGCCGGATGGCGCCGCCGTCGCCAGCATGCTGTGCGCGTGCCAGGGCGCGCAGCCAGGCGAGACCTTCGTCTTCGAGTCCATGGGCGGCGAGCAGCGCGTCGGACGCCGCAAGCCGCGTCCAGCTCGCGAGGCGCTGGTCGTCACGTAGGGCGCGCAAGGCGGCGGGCGCTACGCGGTGGGGCTGAGGCACGGCGAGAAGCGCGCCCAGCAAGCAGGCTTGCTCCGTCTCGGAGCGGTTCTCGGCATCCAGCAGGTCAGGCAGGGACGCCACGACCGCAGGAATGCGTCCGTGGATGCCCTCCAGGAGTGCCTGCCCCCAGGCTGCCGCGGCACGCGAGGGTTCAAGCTCCACGAGATCGATCGAAGCGGCGTGCGCGATGACGAGTTCGTCCAGGCGCTTGGGATCGGCCACGAGCCAGCGCACGAGACGGGTGCGGGCGCCGGGGCTCTGCCCGCGCCGCGCCGCCGCCCGGATCTCCGCGGGGATCGCCCCGTGGGCGGCCTGCTCGCGTGCGAGGGCGCTCGGTCTGCCGCGCAGCTCTGGTTCGTGTTCCGCGGCGAGGGGGACCCGTGCGGGCTTGTCCTGCGTCGGTAGCGCGAACGCGACGTAGAGCAGTCCGCCCCACACGAGCAGGAACAGCAGTGCCAGTCCTCCGCGATGCATGCAGACACCCTAGCAGCTGCGGCGCGGTTGCCAGGGCCCGCCCCCTCGGCGTCGCTGGCGGACTTCGCCATCGCAGCCTGCGCCTGGGGCATGCTCGAACCCAGGGCGCTGGTGGCCATCGAGCGCTCCCGGGTACCCGATGGGGGAGCCGTGGGGAGGGCCCCTCCGTCGGGTTCGGGGGTCAGGCGTCGGCGCTGGGGCGGAGCGGAAGACGGGCGACCGGGTGATGGCTGGTCTCGGTAGCACCGTAGCTTGGTACGCCATCGACCTCGACCCACGCGTGTGCGGCGAACTTCGCCCGGGCTTGCCCCACCGGGGTGCCCAGCAGCAGATCGACCGCGGCCTCGCGGCGTGAGAGCAACACACCTGCTGCGAGCGCGCGCGGCAAGCACGAGGCGCTGGGGACGAAACGACCCACCCCGGCGAGTGCTCCTTCGACTTCGGCCGGAGTCACGTGCGAGCCTTCGTCCGGCGCCCGGCCCGCCGCTCGCCTGGCGAGCGCAAGGGAGGAGCGAAACGGGAGAACCCACAACATCAATCGAAACACGCCGACCCAGGCCACGGCCTCGAGCCTCAGGCGTGCCGACGGCCTGCGTGCCCTGCTCTCGTGCTTTGGCTCGAGGTGCGCCGTCCTCATCGGCGCAGCACCCCTCGGGTGGAGCCGAGCTGCGGGGCCAAGGGGCCTGGGGCGCTCCCCGCTGCACGGCACCGCCCGGTGGACGGGGCCGCCGACGGCATGCGGACGGGGACGGCCACGGCAGCGCGGTGGTCAGGCTCCTCGCGGAGTCCACGGGGGGGGCTCTTGGCGGTGAGTACCGCGCCGTCCGGCGCACACGCCCCGGCTTGGCGCCTGCACGCGGGGCGCCCGGCTTCCAGCCTGTCGGGGACCGTGTTGCCTTGCATCGGCTTGATGTACCACGCGGCGTCTGCCACGTCCTCGGGACCTCGGGGGACCCTCCGAAACCGGCCTCCGTCCGGCGCGGCGGATCGCTGGAGCGATCGAGACCGGGCCCCGATGCGCGTGGCACCGGACGGGCTCCCTGCCGTGCTACGCTCCCCACCTTGATCAGGTCACGTGGACCTGCCTGGGAGGTCTCGTGCGAGCGACCGACGACAAGGCGAAGCTGACGCCCGAGAAGCCCGCACGGCGCGCCTATCAGGCTCCGAAGCTGACCGTGTATGGGGCCGTGAGTCAGCTCACCGGAGGCGGTGCCGACGCCGCGACGAGTGACTCCGGGAGCAACATGATGTTCACGTCCTGACCGGAGGCTGCGTGCCGGCCGGACGGCCCTCGCCGATCCGCACGAGCCGTGCTCTCGCCACCTACCAGCGCTGGCGAAGCCACCGATCAAGCAGTAGCGGACGCAAGCTGACGTAGGACTCGGCCTCCCCGAGTCCAGCCGTTACGAGGCGAGGGACCCGGGACCGAACGACGAAGGACTCGAGTTCCTCCGACGCCTGCCAGCCGTCGATCCGCGCGGCATCCGCTTCCTGCAGCAGGGCGTGGTGGTAGTTGCCCAGACCGACCTTGGGGCGAGCGAGGACGGACTCCGGTAGATGCCCCGCCATGGCCTCGCGCAGGATGTGCTTGCGGTGCAGGAACGGCATCGGGGGGAGCGCACACACGAGCCGGACCAGGCGCAAGTCCAGGAAGGGGTCACGAGCCTCGGGCACGCAGTAGCCCTCGGGCCGCAGCACGTCGTCGGGGCTCCAGGGGGTCTCGACGAGGCTCTTCGCCAAGCGCACATGGTGGGGGAGGCCCGCCAGGCGTGTCGTCTCGACCCACGCCCTCCAGCGCTCCCGCAGGTCGGCGCGGCCTTCCAGCGCCGGGGCCAACCAGGGGGGATACGGTCCCTGCGGTGGCGTCCGGCCGCCGCGCCCCGCGCGCAGGCCGAGCCGGCCGG
>JARGNS010000240.1:5297-5966 GCA_029213105.1 Planctomycetota bacterium | reverse complement strand
TACGAGACCGCCGGGGCTGCCGGCATGGACCTCCTGGCGGCCGTGGTCGAGCCCGCGGTCCTCGCGCCGGGGGCCCGCACCCTGGTTCCGACGGGCCTGCGGATCGCCGTGCCCCCGGGCTTCGAGGCCCAGGTCCGCCCCCGCAGCGGCCTGGCGCTCAAGCACGGCATCACCTGCCCCAACAGCCCGGGGACGATCGACAGCGACTACCGAGGCGAGCTGAAGGTCATCCTGGCCAACCTGGGTGCCGAGCCCTTCCCGATCGAGCGGGGCATGCGCATCGCGCAGATCGTCTTCGCACCCGTCGCGCGTGCGACCTGGGCGCCGGCCGCCTCCTTGGACGCCACGAGCCGCGGTGAAGGCGGATTCGGCTCCACGGGCGTCCGCTGAGCGGCAAGAATCCGGGCTCTCCGGATCGAGACGCCGTCATCGCGTTTGACAGGGTGATCGTGCCCCCGGAGAATCCCCGGCCATGAGCGACATTGCCGCAGAAGATCTCCTGGTCGACATCAAGGGTCTCAAGACCTACTTCCACACCGAGGATCGGATCGTCAAGGCGGTCGATCTCGAGCCGGATACCGAGATCAAGATCGGTCGAGGCGAGACGCTCGGGGTGGTGGGCGAGTCCGGCTCCGGCAAGTCCGTGACGGCGCTGTCGCTGATGCGCCT
>JARGNS010000240.1:1116-5287 GCA_029213105.1 Planctomycetota bacterium | reverse complement strand
CCGCGATGTGGTGGGCATCCCGCAGTCCGAGATGCGCAGCATCCGCGGCAAGGACATCGGGATGATCTTCCAGGAGCCGATGACCTCGCTGAATCCCGTGTTCACGGTCGGCGACCAGGTGATGGAACCGATCATGATCCACGAGGGGCTGTCCCGCGAGGACGCCCGCGAGCGCGTCCTGCAGCTCTTCCGCGAGGTCGACATCCCCGACCCCGAGCGCCGCATCGACAGCTACCCGCACGAGATGTCGGGCGGCCAGAAGCAGCGCGTCATGATCGCCATGGCGCTCTCCTGCAACCCGCAGCTGCTGATCGCCGACGAGCCCACCACGGCGCTCGACGTGACGATCCAGGCCCAGATCCTCGATCTCATGCGGCGCCTGCGCGACGAGCGTGGCATGTCGATCATGTTCATCACGCACGACCTCGGCGTGATCGCCGAGATCAGCGACCACGTCGCCGTGATGTTCCAGGGCCACCTCGTCGAGTACGGCGACGTGCTCGACATCTTCAGCAAGCCCAAGCATCCCTACACGCGCAGCTTGCTGGCCTGCCGTCCGAGCCTCGACACGAAGTACCGTCGCCTTCCGACGACGTCCACGTTCATGGACTGGCGCAAGGACGAAGACAACAACCTCATCATCGACGAGAAGGTGGTCGAGCAGAGCGAGCTCGATCAGCTCGAGTTCGTGGGCCGCGACAAGCTGACGGAGCCCGAGGGCGAGCCGCTGCTGGAGGTCGAGGACCTCAAGGTCTGGTTCCCGATCCGCAAGGGCGTGTTCGGCAAGATCCACGACTACGTCAAGGCCGTGGATGGCGTGTCGTTCAAGGTGTGGCCCGGACAGACGCTCGGCCTGGTGGGGGAGTCCGGCTGCGGCAAGACGACCTGCGGCCGCGCCTTGCTGCGCCTCATCGAGAACCGCGGCGGCATCAAGGTCGAAGGGAAGGTCCTCTTCGAGGGCCAGGACGTCTTCGACATGCCGACCAAGGAGTTCCGCGATCTGCGTCGCCACATGCAGATCATCTTCCAGGACCCCTACTCGTCGCTGAATCCGCGCATGACGGTGGGCGACATGATCGCCGAGCCCATGGAGGTCCACGGCCTCTTCCAGACGAAGCGCGAGCGCACCGAGCGTGTGGCGCAGCTGCTGGTGGAGACCGGTCTCCAGGCCAACCACATGAACCGCTATCCGCACGAGTTCTCGGGTGGCCAGCGCCAGCGCATCTCGATCGCGCGCGCCCTGGCGCTCAACCCGAGCTTCATCGTGTGCGACGAGTCGGTCTCGGCCCTGGATGTGTCGGTGCAGGCGCAGGTGCTCAACCTGCTCAAGGATCTGCAGGAGGCCCATGGTCTCACGTACATCTTCATCAGCCACGATCTCAGCGTGGTGAAGTTCCAGTCCGACACGATGGCCGTCATGAAGGATGGCAAGATCGTCGAGGCTGGTACGGCCGAGTCCATCTACGCGAACCCGCGCGAGGCGTACACCAAGCGCCTGATCGACGCCGTGCCGCGCGACGACCTCGATCACATCCAGGTCCGCCTGGACAAGCGCTTGGCCGCGCGCAAGGTTCGCGACGCCTAGGCGTGCGCGACCAGACGAGAGCCGCATGACGACCACGACCGGTGGGATCCTCGACGTCGACCTGCTGCGCTTCGAGCAGGGGACCCGTGCCGAGCGGCAGGCCGTCATCGACGGCGTGACCCGCAGCCTCGAGACGGGCTTCGTGTACGTGGCCCACGACCTCGAGAGCGAGGTCATCGATCGGGCCTACGAGTTGCTCGCGACCTTCTTCCATCTGCCGCGCGAGGAGAAGGACCGCTACGTCGTCGAGGGCAGCATGGGGCAGACGGGCTACACCGGCCTGCTCGTCGAGACGGCGGCCCAGAACGCCACGCCGGACTGGAAGGAGATGCTCAACTGGGGACCGGAGGTGCCCCACGGCCATCCGCTCCAGCGCCGCTTCCCGCACCGCTACATGGAGCGCACCCTGCCGGAGCCGTCCGTGCCGGGGATCGAAGACGCCCTGATGCAGCTCTACGACCGGCTGTTCGATATCCAGCGACGGTTCCTGCGCGTGATCGCCGTGGGCATCGGCGCGGATGCGGGCTTCTTCGACGGCATGCTGACGGACGGTCCGACGCTGAGTCGTGCGATCCGCTACCCGCCCATGACCGAGGCCCCGGACCACGACCACATCTGGGCCGGCGAGCACGGCGACATCAACCTCATCACCGCCCTGCCCCGGGCCACGCGGCGCGGCCTGCAGGTGAAGGTCGGCGAGGACTGGGTCGATGCGATTCCCCCCGACGGCCTGGCGATCATCAACACGGGCCTGATGCTGGAGCGCCTGACCAATGGCCGCATCCCCACCGGCGTCCACCGCGTGATCGCCGGTGCCGGCGAGACCGACGAGCGCTACTCCGTGGTCCAGTTCTGCCACCCGACCCCCTGGACGCTGCTCACGCCCCTGGCCTGCTGCATCGACGAGGCGCATCCCCAGCGCGAGAGCGCCATCCAGGCCGGAGATTGGCTGGACCAGGTCCTCTACGACATCAACCTGATCGAGGACGCCCGCCGGGTCGGGGACGCGTCCTAGCCCGGTTCGCGGGGCGGACCAAGGCTCGTGGCCCCGGCCGGGTCCCGTACCATGGGAGGCCGAATGCCCCCCCCCCAGGAGTCCGCCATGTCCGTCACCCTCACGCCCGCCGCCGCTGACAAGGTCCGCACCCTCATGGCCCAGCCCGAGCAGACGGAAGCGACGGGCTTGCGCGTCAAGGTCGTCGGCGGAGGTTGCTCCGGTCTCAGCTACCAGATCGCCCTCGAGCGGGCGGCCGAGGAGCACGACAGCGTGGTCGAGTCCGAGGGCATCTCCGTCTTCCTCGATCCGAAGTCGGCCCTGTTCATCAACGGGACGCAGATCGACTACCACGAGTCGATGATGGGCTCCGGCTTCGCGTTCTCGAACCCGAACGCGACCGGTACCTGCGGCTGCGGGACGTCGTTCACCGCCTAGCGGCGGTCGGTCCGAGGATGGCTTCACCGCCTCGAGGCGGTCGGTACGCATCAGGCTTCACCGCCCGGCGGTCGGGGCGGGCGGCTAGGCAGGTTTCTCCCATGGTCGGCAGCGCCCTTCGCCACTTCCTCGAGCATGCGATCGACGAGCATGCGGCGACGCTCGATGACGCGTTCCCGCCGTGCTTCGACTGGCATCGGATCTGCCGCGAGGCGCCGCTGATGGCCGAGCGCGTCTCGGAGGGGGCGGTCGACGCCTCCGATCTGGAGACGGCCGAGACGGTCCAGGCCCAGGCGGACGTCGCCGTGCGGATCACCCACGTCGTGGCCTTGGCCGTGCTCTGTGCCGCCGAGGATCACATCGCGGATCCGGAGGCGGCGCTCGAGGCATTCGGCGAGGCCCCGGAGGAGGACGAGGAGGAGCGCTTCGCCGTGCTGGCCGCCGAGGTCCTCGGTCCCGCGGAGGCGTTCTTCCAGGATGAGACCGTCGCGCTCGACGACCGGGGCGTGGAGGCCCATCGTTTCTTCGCGCTCGCGTGGCCCCTGGCCTCCGAGTACCTGATGTTGAGCGGGCTCTTCGGCGAGGTCGAGGGCAGCGACGTCGAGCCGGCGCACGAGAGCATCCATCCCGTCCTGGCCGCGCTGGCGCGCCTGGCCGTGCTGTTGGCCACCATGCGGTGGATGGCCCGCTATCCTCGGGCGGCATGAGCACCGAGGTGACCCCGCCGGCGGACGATCCCGCCATCGACGCCCTCCGCGCCGCCCTGGAGGCGGCCCGGGCGACCCGTCTCCAGCCCCAGCTGCTGCGGGCCTACGCGGCCCTCGGGGCCGGCTACCTGGCCGCCGATCGGCGGGGGGATGCCGAGAGCGCCTGGCGCACGGCCGTGGCCCAGGCGCGCATCTGCGCGGGTCCCCAGGATCTGGGCCTCGCCCTGCTGGGGTTGGCGCGGACCCTGGCCCGCACGCCGCGCACGGACCGTGCGCTGCTGGCCTATACGGAAGCCGTGGCCGCCCTCCAGGGCTGCGACGGGGCGCGGGCGGCCGAGGCCCGGGCCGAGCTGGCCACCTTGGGGCGGGTGCCCGGCGGCGCCCGCTAGGAGCCCCTCCGCGGGTGGATCTTCAGGCCTGCCAGCCTGCGCTCGCCTGGGAAGCCCG
>JARGNS010000240.1:0-1106 GCA_029213105.1 Planctomycetota bacterium | reverse complement strand
ACGGAGAGCGGCCCACCCGTCGGGTAGGATCCCCGGCCCGCGGACCGGAGCGTCCGCCCACCCAGGAGTTCCCATGAGCGAAGACAACGTCGAGAAGGTCGTCATCATCGGTTCCGGCCCGGCTGGCTGGACGGCTGCCCTGTACGCCGCACGCGCGAACCTGGAGCCGCTGCTCTACGAGGGCGCCCCGACCCAGGAGATGATCCCCGGCGGTCAGCTCATGTTCACGACCGACGTCGAGAACTTCCCCGGCTACCCCGACGGCGTCACCGGCCAGGACATGATGGGCCAGTTCAAGGCCCAGGGCGTGCGCTTCGGCACGCGTGTCGTCACCGACGACATCGTGAAGTGCGACTTCTCCGAGCGCCCGTTCACGCTCACCACGGGCGAGGGCGAGACGGTCAAGGCCCACACGGTGCTCATCTCGACGGGTGCCAAGGCCAAGTGGCTGTGGCTCGACAACGAACAGCGCCTCGCGACGAGCGGTGGCGGTGTCTCGGCCTGTGCGGTCTGCGATGGCGCGCTGCCGGTCTTCCGCGACCAGCACCTCGTGGTCGTCGGTGGGGGCGACACGGCGATGGAGGAGGCCGACTTCCTCACGAAGTTCGCCGGCAAGGTCTCGGTGATCCACCGTCGCGACGAGCTGCGCGCCAGTCAGGTGATGCAGGATCGCGTCCTGAACAACCCGAAGGTCGAGATGGTCTGGAACAGCTCCGTGATCGACGTCCACGGCGACGAGATGATCACCGGTGTGCGCCTGAAGGACACCGTGACGGGCGAGGAGAAGGACCTGGACTGCAAGGGTCTCTTCATCGCGATCGGCCACGAGCCGAACACGAAGTTCCTCGACGGGCAGATCACGACGGACGAGTCCGGCTACATCGAGCTGCCGCAGCCCGGGTACACGATGACGAACATCGAAGGCGTGTTCGCGGTCGGCGACGTGGCCGACAAGGTCTACCGCCAGGCGGTCACGGCGGCCGGCTCCGGCTGCATGGGCGCGCTGGACGCGGAGCGCTGGCTCGCTGCCCAGGGAGTGCATTAGCAGCCTACGGCTGCTAACGAGCCAGAGCCTGCGGCTCTGTCCCGCCCTCGCGGCTGCGCCG
>JARGNS010000239.1:2602-5985 GCA_029213105.1 Planctomycetota bacterium | reverse complement strand
CCTCTACCCCCCTTGTGGGTCGAGTGCTGGGACACCCGCAAAGCACGACCCCTATGACGGGGTGGAACGAGGCGACACGAGGTACGTGTGCGCACGCCGGGTCGTGGGACGGACGCACCCCGCCCGCTCGTCAGACACGTCCGCCCGCCCGGCGCCCATCGATCCACAACGCACGTCCTCCCGCCCGTCCCCGCGCGCCGGCGCACCCCTCCTGTGAAACCCCGTAGGGGCGCCCCAGGGCGGGGCGCAGCACCGCCCGTGTGGGCGCCCGCAGACCACCGTGCGCACACCCACTCCGAGGTCGCGGGCGGACAACCCACCCAAGCCATGCGTTGACGGGTTGGTCGCCCGCGGCCTCGGGGAGGCGTACGCATGCCCCCGTCCGCCCCGTCACAGGGCGCGTGCTCACCTGGAACCCAAGCACTCAACCCGCAGGGGGGTGAGCGGCGGCGCCGCGCGTGACGTCGTCACGCGCGCCGCGCATCGCCGCGAGGGGGCGGAGCCCCCTCTGAGAAAGGCCTAGTCGGCGGCCTTGGAAGGCTCCGCGATGTCCCAACCCTTGCCCTGCTCCTCTTCCTGGATCTCTTCCAGGAGCTTCGCGGAGTCGAGCGGGTCAGCGCCCTCGGTGAAGTTCTCGCCACCTTCCCAGGTGTCGGCGTTCTGCTGCTCCCACTCGGCGTACTCCGCCGGGAGCTCGTGGTCCGGCCAGATCGCGTTCACGGGACAGGCGGGCACGCAGGCCTCGCAGTCAATGCACGTGTCGGGGTCGATCACGAGCATCTTGGGATCCTTGATCTCCCAGAAGCAGGCGACGGGACACTCGACGACGCAGTAGGTGTAGCGGCAATCGACGCAGCGCTCGGTGACGACGTGGGTCATGGAACCTCTCCGGGGTCGGGGAACGCCGGGAGCATACCGAAGGCTCACTGCGGCGCAAAAGCCCTTTGGGTCAGTGGCGCGAGAGCCCTAGTTCGTGCGGGCGCAGCCACAGTCCAGCGCGGGCGCCGGAGGCGGGCAGCCACCGCAGTCGGACTTGTAGACGTGCTTCTTCGACCAGGTACGGCAGTCCTTGCTCGGGCCGCAGGACGGGGTGGCCTGCCACTCCCAGTGACCCGGCTCGTAGACCTCTTCGACCCACTGGGTCTCGTACTTCGGCGGCACGTAGGTGTTGCGCGTACGCGTCACGGGCCGCGTCTCGACGACGGTCTCGTACTTCGGCGGGTGCGTGTAGCAGTAGTTGATCTTCTTCTCTTCCACCGTCTTGCTGCACCACTTGTACTCGGGCGCGCGGTGGCGGTACTGCCAGCACTCGTCGTCGCACTCCCAGCGGTAGCCGCCGGGCTTGGTCTGGACCAGCGTGTCCGTGCAGCGCTGGCGGCAGGGGTCCACGGGGCGCTCGATCGGGCCCTGGACCATCACCTCACGGGCGCGGGTCTGGTTGACCGTGATGCACTCCTCCTTCATGGAGGAGCCACAGGTCTGCACCAGCTTGGGCACCATGCGGGTCTTGGCGGGCACCCAGACCTTGCAATAGCGCTTGCTCGGGTCGGGGTTGACGGGCAGATCGGGCAACGCCTTGGCGAGCCCCGTACCCGAGTTCGCGGCGCTCGTGCAGCCGGCCAGAACGAACACACCGAGCGCGCAAAGCGCGAGGACTGTCTTCCGCATGGAACCTCCTTGACGGGCTGCCCGATGGACAGCCTCCTCCCAGGGCCGATTGGTACCACACCGGAGGGTCGGACGGAACCCCGGTAGGCCCATTCGTTGGGTTGGGAGATGGTGGGTAGGCGGCAGAACGCGTCACCACTCCGTCACAAGGTCTCCCAAGCGGCTCCGGAGGGGGTTACCATCCCGCCCACCACGCTGCGGCCGTGACACGCCGCCAGGATTGGGCCCATGGCTAGCCAGGATCCGTCGTCCCCCGATTCGGCCCATCCGATCGATCCGCTCGATGAGACGGGGTGCTTCACGCTGCACCGCGAGCTGCGGCTGACGGAGATGTTCACGAATCGCGAGGTACGCCTCGTGGAGCGCCTCCAGGCCTACTGCCGCGGTCACGACGACCAGACCTCGACCGATCTGCGCAAGGCGCTCACCCAGGGCTTCAACGGCCTGGGGGCGATCGCCACGGCCATCGAGGCCTACCCCTCCCTGCAGGACCGCGCGAAGCTCGGGGGCATCGTCCGCTCGGGCGAGACGCTCATGCGGCACCTGCTCGAGTCGGGCGACCACGGACTCGAGTGGGCCCTACCGACGAAGGCGCTCCTCTCGCGCACCTTCGGCATCGCCAAGGTGAACTTCTGGACGTCGCTGCGGTTCGCCCTCGGCGGCGAGGATGCAAACGGCGAGTCCGGCGAGTTGCGCAACGCCGTCAGCGAGGCCATCGAGGAGGCTGTCTACACGCGCCTCGCCGAGGAACTCTACGCCTCGTTCGTGACGTCCAAGACGATGGACCCCGAAGTGAAGCTGCGTGCGATCACCCAGCTCATGCAGCTGTGGGAGGGCCGGGTCGGCTTTGCAACGTACCGCTTCTGTCCCCTGCTGCGCTCCGCCTGGGCCGCGCGCTGCCGCGCCCCGCGCGTCTTCGGCACGCTGATGGGCACGACCGAGATCGCCAGCCTGCTCTTCCAGGACTGCGACCCGCGTTTCGTGGAGTGGTTCACCGGGCGCGACATGCAGACGGACGAAGTGCAGGCCTTCGAGGAGTTCGTGTTCGACCTCCCGTTCGAGAGCCTGGAGCGCGTCCGGCAGCGCATGCTGGAGGATCGCCACGACGCGATCGGGCCGGACGAAGTCGCCGTGTACCTCGGCCTGCCCAAGGGGCGCCTGCGCGTGCGCATCGAGGATCCGAAGGTCCTCTATTCCTCGTTCCGAACGCGCCGCGTGAAAGCCAAGTACCGCACGTCGATGCGGGCCCCGGGCCCCAAGCGCACGGCGGAGTCGTATGTCCTCGAGGGTCTGCTCATGGCAGGCGACGACGAGGACCCGGAGGCCTAGGTCATGGCGATCGAGCTGGACACCCTGGAGCAGCGCATCATCGGCGCGCTCATCGAGAAGAAACTCACCACGCCGGATCAGTACCCCCTCACGCTGCAGGCCCTGGTGGCGGCCTGCAACCAGAAGAGCAATCGCGACCCGAAGATGGACGTCGAGGCCTACGAGGTCGAAGGCGCGATTCGGGCCCTGATGGACCGTGGGTGGGTAAGCCGCGTCGAGCGCTTCGGCTCGCGGGCCATGCGCTACGGCCACGAGGCCGGCTCGCAGCTCGGCGTGGACAAGGCGGACCTCGCGATCCTGCAGGAGCTGCTCTGCCGCGGCCCGCAAGCACCCGGGGCGCTCAAGACGCGCTGCAACCGCATGCACCCGTTCGAGAGTGCCGACGA
>JARGNS010000239.1:807-2592 GCA_029213105.1 Planctomycetota bacterium | reverse complement strand
GGGCGCCTCGCCGACATGTCCGGGCGGCCCGTGCCGTATGTCGTCGAGCTCGAGCGCCAACCGCGCGCGCGCCATGCACGCTGGCAGCACATGCTCGGACGCCACGAACAGTCCCTGGGCGTGGCGACCGACCACGAGGCCGCGCCGAAGGTCGAGGCCGACCCCATGCCGGCGGGTGTCCCGGCCCACGCGCCGACGCCGCAGCCCGCCGCGCCGTACAGCCCGCCCGCCCCGGAGCGGGAACCCGAAGCGGCGCCCGAGCGGGCGCCGGCCGCAAGCGACGACGACCTCGCCCTGCGCGTGGAGAGCCTGGAACGCCAGGTCGAGGAGCTCGTCGAGCGGCTCGACCGCCTCGAAGGACGCTAGCCCCGCACCTGGCGCAGCCGCTCGACCAGCTCGCTCAAGGCCATGGCCGTGGCGCCCCAGAGGAAGAGGCCGCCGACATCGAACCACGGCACCTCGATCTCGCGGCCGTGGGTCTCGATCACCCGCTGCCCCAGATTGCCGGGCTGCAGCAGGTCCTCCAGGGGCACGACGACGATGCGCGCCACCTCGCTCGGCTGGGGCACGAGCTGCGCGGGGGCCGGCCCCAGGGCCACATGCACGTGCAGCGTCGTGTGCGACACGGCGATCGGCACGGGCGCCAGGACGCCGAGCTGCTCGGGCGCCGCCACATCGAGCGCGATCTCCTCCTGGGCTTCGCGCCAGGCGGTCTGCACGAGGGTCTCGCCTGGCTCCGGACGCCCGCCCGGCAGGGACACCTGCCCCTTGTGGGTGCGCAGGTCGGCCCGACGGACGGTCAGGGGCAGCTGCAGCCGGCCGTCGGCCTCGTAGAGGTAGGCCAGGGCCGCGGCATCGCGCGGCGGCTGGGCCTCGGCGCCGGGGGGACGCGGCCCACGCCAGACCGGTTCCAGCACCCGCTGGGCGGCGCGGCCGTCGAAGCCCGGCAGCGCCATGGCGGCCCGCAGGTCCGCCGGAGCGAGTCGCTGGTCGTTCTCGTTCACGCCTCTGGCCCCCGGGTCGCGCCCCACGGCTGCGAGGGTACCCTTCGACCCGCGCGTCGGGGTGGAACGGCCGCGCCCCCCCCGGAGGCTCCATGGCAGATCTTCGCTTCTCCCGCACCGCATCCGCAGCCGTCAAGGGTGCCGACACGGTCGTCTTCCTGGCGCCGCAGCGCCGCGTCCGCAAGGGCTGGCTCACGCGCGCCGTCGACGCCCCCTGGGTGCGCCTGCTCGCCCGCGCCGCCAAGGATGCCGAGGCCGGCCCGCGCGGGGCCCTCTTCAGTGCCCTCAACCCCGAGGCGGGCCCCAAGCGCCTGGTCCTGATCGTCCTGCCCGACGAGACGGCCCGCTACAACTGCCCGGCACGCTCGGTCCATGCCGATGAGCTGCTGAAGAAGGCCGAGCTCGGCGTCGGGACGACCGCCGTCATCGCCTGCGCCGAGAAGGCCGGTCACGCCCTGCCCCTGGGCCGCGCGCTGGCCCGTGCCTGGCCGCTCTACTCCCGCGCCACCGGCAAGAAGGCCAAGCGCCTCGCCCGTTTCTGCGCCCTGGACTCCCGCGGCGCGCCGAGTCCGCTGAGCAAGGCCGAGCGGGCCATCGTCGACTACAGCCGCTGGGCCGCCCGCCTCGTGGACATGCCGACCGCCGAGCTGACGACGACGGACTTCGTTCGCGAGACCCGCAAGGCCGCCCGCGGCCTCCCCCACCTGACCGTCTCGGTGATCGGCGCCAAGGACATGCTCGCCAAGGGCATGGGCGGCCTGCACGCCGTCGGCCGCACGGC
>JARGNS010000239.1:0-796 GCA_029213105.1 Planctomycetota bacterium | reverse complement strand
TCCCCGGCCCGCGCCTGCTCCTGCTGCGCTACCCGCCCCCGGGGGCGAAGCGCCTCGCCGGCCTGATCGGCAAGGGCATCGTCTACGACACGGGCGGCCTCTCGCTCAAGAACGCCAACGGCATGTTCGGCATGAAGATGGACATGGGGGGTGCCGCAGGCGTCGTCGGCGCGGCGCTGGCGCTCGCCGCCGGCGGCCACAAGCAGGGCTTCATCTGCGCCGCAGCCCTGGCCGAGAACGCCATCGGCCCGGATGCCTACCGCCCGAGCGACATCCTCGACATGCACTCCGGCAAGACCGTCGAGATCAACAACACCGACGCCGAGGGCCGCCTGGTGCTCGCCGACGCCCTGTCCTACGTGGCGCGCACGTACAAGCCCGAGGTCCTGATCGACATGGCCACGCTCACCGGCGCCCAGCTCGTCGCGACGGGCTGGCGCCACGCCAGCATCGTCAGCAACCGAGCGGGCCTCGAGCGCGCGGCCGAGGACGCGGCCGCCGTCACCGGCGACCTCGTGCACGCCATGCCCTTCGCCCCCGAGCTCTACCAGGTGGAGTTCGCCTCCCCCGTCGCCGACATGCGCAACTCCGTCGCGGACCGCATGAATGCGCAGGTCTCGTGCGCGGGGCAGTTCATCTATAGTCACATCAGCGATCTGGATCTGCCCTGGCTCCACGTGGACATGGCGGGTCCGGCCGAGCGGGGCGCCCGTGCGACGGGCTACGGCGTCGCGCTGGGAGCGCAGCTCCTGCGCTCCCTGGAAGCCAAGCACCTGAGCGCCTAGCCGATGTCGAA
>JARGNS010000238.1:2184-6024 GCA_029213105.1 Planctomycetota bacterium | reverse complement strand
CCCTTGCGGGCTACTTCGTGAGTTACCAGGTGGCACACTCAGCGGGGGCAGGTCAGCCGTGACAGCCGGACTCACCTCGAAGAGCGAGGAATTCACGGAAGCCGGCGGCGAAATCTACTCGTAGGAGCCTTGTCTTCGACCCGGAGTGGCGCAGCCTTCACGCGTTGCACACGGCACCGGGCACTCCAACACTATGGCCCGCGCAGCCGCCAGCCGTGGCAGTCCGGCAACTGCGTACCCTCTCTGCGCCCCTGTGTAGGGTGGCGTGACGAAGGCCCGAGCAACCTGCCAGCCGAGCATGACTGAATCCCCCCCTCCGAGGCACCCTCCAGCATGAACACGCGACTCAAGATCCTGGCGCTCGCTATTGCCCTCTCCAGTTGCCCGGCCCTGGCCGGTTGCGGCTACAAGTCGGCGGAGGACGCCGCCAAGGGCGGCAAGGTTGACTCGGTGGAGGGGTTCTTCTCGGACAGCGGTGTCATCGTCACGCCCGAGACCTACCCCACCCACGAGACCTCGCGCCAGCTCCTGATGGGCCAGGAGAAGGTAGGCGTCAACACACTCGTCCACAGGCGCGCGCTGACACCGACCAACAGCCAACCCGTCGTTCGCATGAACCGAGACACCTACTACTCCATGGCCACGGTCGACGTGTCGAAGGGCGCCACCATCACCATGCCCGAGCTTCCCGAGGGGAAGTACATGTCGGTACAGCCCGTGACGGAGGACCATCGCATTCAGGCCATGCGCTACGGCTCGGGAAGGTTCGAACTGTCAACCCACGCCGGCACGCATCTCTACATCATCGTCCGCCTCGACTCGACGTTCTCGCCCGAGGAGGCCAAGCAGATCCAAGACCAGATGAAACTCGAGGCCAACTCGAACGCACGGTTTGCAGCGACGCCGGTAAACAAGGAGTCGTTCACCCGGGTCGAGGACGAGCTCAAGGCCAAGATGCCTGCACTCGCCAAGAGCGATGGCATCTACGCACTCCGGGGCATGTTCACGGATCCGCGTGACGACTCGAACAAGTTCCACACGGAAGACAAGTACCAGATTGGTGCCGCGATGGGCTGGGGGGGGGCGCAGTGGGTCGACAACATCTACGAGATCTCTCCCACGTACCCGGCGGACAAGTGCTATCAGGTAACCTTCGAAGACCCGAAGAACGGCGCTTTCTGGTCGGTGACTGCCTACGACAAGGCCGGCTTCATGTTCAACGACCTGGCGAGCCTGAACTCGAACACGGCCACCCCCAATGCCGACGGCAGTTTCACGGTAAGTTTCGGCTGTGGCACAGACGCGCCCAACAACATCGCGACCGCCAATCCGACGGGTGCGTTCAATCTGGCGTTCCGCCACTACCGCCCGAGCAAGAAGGTACGCGAAGAGGGCTACCGCTTGTTGCCCCTGGTCAAGCCGGCAGACACCAAGCGATGACTCCACTCCGGGGCAACGACGAGCCCCCCCTGCCGCACACGGCTGTGGACTCCGGAGGTGCCGCGGGCCTAGCACCCCTCCGGAACAACGTGAAGCCACGAGAGACCGGATAAGCCAGTGCACGCTCTCGTTTGGCGCCCCCAGGGTCTAGTCGAAGAGCCGGCGGCCCAGCGGCCCGGGGCGGCTGGCCTGGCGGCTACGTGCTGTTGTCCTTGCGGCCCTTGCTGCCACGGTTGCGGTAGCGGGCGCTGCGCGCATGCCCCGGCTCCCCGTCGCGCCCGGACGTCGAGCTCTCCTGATGCGTGCTCGCGCTCACGATGTAGACGACCACGACAAGGCCAAGAAGGACACCACCAATGACGAGCCATAGCATCAAGGCAGCCTACACCCGGGCCTGCCCCCCGACTCAACCATCCGAGGGATGGGCCGAACCCCGCACTCCGCGCGGATGGACGCGTACCCCGCAGCACGTGAGCTGACCTCCGAAACGGGGTCAGGCCCTCGGGGCGGATCGGCGCCGGAGCATCAGCCCCCGCATCCCAGCTCGCAGGCGCGCACTAGCCCAAGCGGATGGCGGCGCGCAGGGCCCGCAGCCCGCTCACGCCCTGGAGGTCATCCAGGGCCAGGGACTCGACGTCCCCTTCGAGGAGGCCCTTCTCCGAGAGGTACTCGAAGTAGCGGTGGTACTCCTCGTACTCCTTGTCGTGCGAGTAGATGACCGCCAGCATGCCGGGCTGCGTCAGGCGCTCGCCCGTGCCACGGATGGTCGACTTGTCGATGCGCTTCTTGATGATCTCGTAGCGGATGTTGTACGAGCCCTCGACGGCGAACTGCTTCTCGTCGGCGCTGAACTGGATCGTGATCGGGGAGGACTGCACGAGCACGAGGGGGGTCGTCCGCAGCGGCACCTCCATCTGCGCCACGAGGTCCTCGGCGATGCGCGCCTGCTCGCACATGAGGATCAACTGCCAGAGGCGCAGGTTCTTGAGCTGCACCTCACTGAAGTCCTGATCCTGGGTCATCGACCGACCGACGTACATGTCGTGCTCGACGCCGTCGGTCTTGAACATCTCGAAGTAGTGCGGGTACATGGCCTGGGCCTTGACCTGCTCGCCTTCCACGAAGGACCCCAGCGTGTTGTTGATGAGCGAGACCGAGTGCTCGTACTGCTTGCGCTTGCGATAGAGGATGCCCAGGTTCGGATCCAAGGCGGCGAAGTAGCGATCCATGGCGTCGCTGCCCTGCTCGTCGCGCGGAAGTCCCGCCGTGCCTTGCACGTCGCGGAAGAACGTCTCGATGCGGGTGTGCAGGAACTCGATGACGCTGATCTCGTCGCCCGAGCTGAGTCCGCCGGCGACGGAGGAACGGAACTTCGCCAGCGCCGCGTCGTAGTAGTCCACGATCGGCATGGGCCGGACCGCGTGCATGCTTGCCAGCGTGTCGCGAGCCAGATCGATCTGCTCCAGCAGGTCGGACTCGATCGCGGTGTTGCGGGCCGACGACGAACCGCGGATGTCCATCGCGCCGTAGAGCGGATGGACGTTGTCGAAGACGATCGGCTCGAACACCGCGCTGCCACTCTCGGCCATGGCCAGGGTGTAGCGGAAGGCCGCCTCCTCGAAGCGCCAGGCCACGCTGGGATGGATCGCCGTGCAGTGCGCCTTGATCGCACGCTCGACGGCCGAAGTCGTCTCGTCCATCTCGCGGCGCGCCGCGACGGTCAGCGGCGTGAGGAGATCCTGGAACTTGTGACTCACGGCCGGGGTGATGGCCTCGGCACGGCGGGAGCCGAGCTCGAGGAGGGCGATGACCTCGTCGTCCTCGACGAGCGGGATGAGGCCGAGGCTCCGGTACCCGTCCGCACGCAGCAACCCGACAAGCTGGGCATCGCCCTCGTGTTCCTCGAGGTCGGGAACGTAGACGGCCTGGCGGGACTCGATGGCGCGCGCGTAGAGTGATCCCTCGATACGCGCCATGCACCCGTCGTGGCCGCGCAGGAGACTGCGGTTGTTGCAGAAGCTCCCCGCGCCGTAGGCCTCGTAGCGCAAGACGACGCCGACCTCGAGGTCCGTGAAGCCGAGGATCGAGCGCAGGCGCTGGACCACACGCTCGGGCGCCTGCAGGGCGCCGGGCTCGACAAGCTCCGACTTCAGCAGCGACAGGTTGTGCAGCTCGCTGATCTCGACGTAGCGGATGTAGATGAAGCCCGAATACGTGACGTCGTCGAGCGGCAGGCGGCGCTCGACACGCTGACCCGGGGCCTGCCCGCGGGCGTGGCGCTCGCGCCTGTGCAGCGGGCGAGGCTGGTCCGGATCGCGTCCGTCGCCGTGGGCGTCTTCGGCGCCAGCATCACCGGCGACACGGCCCTGAGCGAGATCGGACGCCCCGTGCTGGGCCTCG
>JARGNS010000238.1:0-2174 GCA_029213105.1 Planctomycetota bacterium | reverse complement strand
TGACGTCGTCGAGCGGCAGGCGGCGCTCGAGTTCCTCGAGTTCCTCCAGGGCCAGGAGCCGCGCGAACTCGGCCTCGGGTAGGAGCTTCGTCCTACCGGGATCGACGCGCGCGAAGCGGATGCTCCCCTCGTTCATGAAGAAGCGATCGAGCCCCGTCTCGGTGTCGCGAATGCGCTTCACGAAGGTGGGCGGCGAGGCCTCGGCCGCGTAGGTCAGGTGGAAGAGCAACCGATAGGCGAACAACATGTTCTCGCGGTAGTACTTCCGCTCGGCCATGCCGTTGGCCTGGGAGATCTCGACGCCCTCGGCACCGAAGACCTCGCGGTAGAGCTCCGTGCTGAAGAACGCCCCCGGGGCAAACGGCGCGTAGGCCCGAACCAGGACGTCGCCGTCCAGCACCTCCGGGAACACATGACCCATGAGCTCGCGCAAGGGCCCCTCGTGCTCTGCGAGGGTGCTGGCGTCCTCGACCGTGCCGCGTAGCGCGGGGTTGGCGGCCAGCACGCTGACGTCCTTGCCGAGGGCCTCGAGCGCTTCGAAGAGCGGCTCCAGGCTCAGGTGGGCGCGGAAGGGCAGACGCGCCAGCGCGCTCTCCAGACGCCCCTGGGTACCGGTCGTGATCGGCAGGGGGTCGCTTCGGGGGGTGGTTGCTGACTCGCGCATGGGGGTTGCCTGCCTCGCTGGGGTCGGTACAGGGTACCGACGCAGGCCGTGGCCCGGGGTTTCACGGCTCGTGCCATGGGCCCGAAGCCCCCGAGGGGACAGCCCCAGAGGCCCAGACTGCGCCCCCGCGCGGCGTCGTTCGCGGGTTGTTGGCCGCCGCCGCGCCGACCCACCGCGACGGCGGACTACACTTCGCCACCGCAAGCCGCGTCGCCAGGAGGAGCGCCACCGTGCTGAGTGAGGAGCTGCTCGCCATCGCCGATCGCTGGTGGGCGGGCGACTTCGCGTGCCGGCCCGAGGCGCTGCGACCGGAGATCCCCCACGTGCAGGCGCACGCGGGCCGCATGACCGCAGCCCCCGGCATCTGGATCCTGCTCGTCGGCCCCGCGCCTCTCGTGTCGGCTCCGAGCGCCGCCGTGGACTCGATCGCGGACCGCGCCAGGGGCTGGTCGCGTGCGCGGGTCATGGACCCCGCGGCGCTGGCCAAGGACGTGGAACACCTGGAGGTCGGCACGATCGTCGGTCCGGCCTTCATCGGCTACGGCACGGCGGAGACGCTGGACCTGGCCCAGGCCAGGGGCGCCCGCGTCCTGACGCCCACGGACGAAGCAGCCGTGGCGCGCCTGCGCGCCGCATGCGCGGACGAAGCGTGGGAGCACGGCGGCAGCGACGCCCGTGCGGTACCGACGTTCGGGTGCTTCGACGAGCGGGGCGAGCTCCTCGCCCTTGCCGGCTACCGGACCTGGGCCCAGGAGATCGCGCACCTCTCCATCGTGGCGGCACCGGAGCATCAGGGCCGCGGGCATGCCAGCTCGGCCGTGGCGTGTGCGGCCCAGCACGCGCTCGAGGCGGGCCTGCTTCCGCAGTACCGCACGCTGGCCGCCAACGCCCCCTCCATGGGGATCGCCCGGAAGCTCGGCTTCGAGTGCTACGGGTACTCGGTCTTCATCCGGCTCGGTGCGGGACCCCGGACCTAGCGCGCTTCCAGGAAGACGGGCGGCACGACGGTACCTTCGTGCTCGGCGTAGTACTCGTAGACCCGCGTCGACGCCGTGTGGACGCGGAACGCGTGGCGCACCCGGAAGGGCACCTGGAAGGTCCGCGCCTCGCCCGGCGCCATCGTGTCCAGGTACAGCACCAGCCGGCGGGCGGCGCGCTCGGCCTCCTCGAGGCCGGGTCCCGTGACGGCGCTCGGCTTGACGGTGATCCCCGGCGGCAGCCCGACCTCGGCCGTGACGACCTTGGCCTTCGCCTTGCCGCTGTTGCGGATGGTCACCGTGGCCACGTACTCGCCGTGGACTTCGAGCGGCCCCTCACCCCAAGCCACCGTGATCCGTAGCGGTCCCTGCGGAAGCGTCGTCTTGTCCCACGGCTCGTATGTGGTCCGCGACAGCGTGCCGCGTACGCGCCCGTCGGTCTCCAGCGCGAAGCCGCGCGTGCTCGGGTCCACGGTGCCCAGCTCGACACGCACGGGCTCCGTCGAGTGGGCCGGGCGGACGGCGCGCCGAAG
>JARGNS010000237.1:3045-6049 GCA_029213105.1 Planctomycetota bacterium | reverse complement strand
GTGCGCTACAAGACCGACCTGCTCGACACCTGCTTCGCCCTGCTCTTCCTCAAGCGCGCCACGATCACGCCCAAGCAGCCGGTGCTGGAGAGCCCCACGCCCGTCACGACGGGCAGCTCGCGCAAGCGGAAGTAGGCCGGTGCCCTACGCCTCGACGAGCGGCGGCGGACGCAGCCACGACCCGATCAGGCCCAGCAACGCCAAGACGGCGGCCAGCCACGGGAACAGGTAGCCGAACTGCACGTAGAGCGTCGGGCCCCGGTCGACCAGCTTCACATCGCGCACGAGCGCGTCCTCTTCGAAGAGGGGGATCGTGTTCGCCTTCGACACGTCGCCGGTCATGCTCACGAAGGCACTGATGCCGGTGTTCGTCGCACGCACGAGCGGCGCACGGTGCTCGACCGCGCGGAAGCGGGTGAAGTTGAGATGCTGGAAGGGCTCCCAGCTGTCGCCGAACCACGAGTCGTTGGTCAGGCTCACGAGCAGGTCGGGACGCACGCCGCCACAGACCGCCCGGATGTGCTCCGGCAGGATGCCCTCGTAGCAGAGGAAGGGCGCGAGCTTCAGGGTGCGCCCGGCGCCACGGCTCTCGTAGTCGAGCAGGCGGGAGTGCTCGCCGAGCTCCCCCTCGGTGGAGCCCGGCTTCATCTTGAAGTTCTGCGGCAGGAACTTCTTCGGGTCGAGCACGGTGTCGAGCGGCGGCGGGATGTGCTCACCGAAGGGGATCAGGTAGACCTTGCGGTAGACGTCCCACGAAGCCTCGAGCCCACCGGGAGTCCGCAGGGCGGCGACATTCCAGCGCTCGTCGAACGCCTCCCCCGTGACCTTCGCCTTGCGGCCCGCGCGACGCTCGTACGCCCCGACGAGGAACGCGTGGCCCTTGGCCCCATGCTCCTGGATGAAGCCGTAGCCGAGCCGGTTCAGATAGCCGTTCGTACGGTGCGGGTCGTACTTCGGCTCCATGATCGGGACCGAGTCGGTGATGGCCGTCTCCGGCCAGATGATCAACTCGGCGTTCTCGGCCACGGCCTTCGCGGTCAGGCGCTTGTAGGCCTCGATCGAGAGCGCCCGACGCCCGCCGCGCATGCGCTCGGCGGCACGCTTGTCCTTGTGGCCCACGTTCGGCTGCACCAAGGCGATGCGCACACTGACGTTCGCGCTGTCGTCCTCTTCCGCACGCACGGACTCGTAGCGCAGCTGGCCCGCCCCGAAGAGCGCGCAACCGATGAGGAACGTGGCGAGCGCGGCCTTCGGCCGCGCGGCGGGACCGGTGCGCCCGAAGGCCCAGCGGATCCACTCGTGGATCGGAACGATCAGGCAGAGCAACACGAACGACACCGCGCTCACGCCGCCCCACTCCGCCGCCTGCACCAGCGGCGGTACGTCGACCGCGCCGTGCCCGACCTTCCAGGGGAAGAGCCGCATGGGCAGGTGCTCGCAGGCCACGAACAGCAGCACCGTGTGGAGCGGATGCGGCCGCCGTCCGCGGGCAAGCATCCCGCGGTGGATCCACAGGAACACCCAGCCGTGCAGGATGCCCGCGGCCCCGAAGAGCCCCGTCACCAGCCACGAGACCGCCACGGGCAGATTGCCGAAGTCCTGGGTCGTAGGCGCCAGCCAGCGGTAGCCGTAGCCGATCGTGAACGCGCCGAAGAGGAACGTCCACGCCATCGCCGCACGCGTGGAGCGGCAACGCTCCACGAGCAGGAGCCAGCCCACGACGCCAGGCACGGTGGCCAGCACGAGCGGCTGGGGCATGAAGGCACCGACCCACGCGAACATCACGAGAGCCACGAGCAGGTTGCCCATGCGATAGCGCCAGGGACCGGGCGGGGCGGCAGGCTTCGGCGGTTGCGCAGGGGCGATCACGACGCAGGGTCTCCGACGGGGTACCGACGCGTGGCGCTAGGCACCGAACTTGGCGAGCTTGCCGGCGTTGGCCAGGGCCAGGCGCAGCAAGGCCGTGGCGGGCAGGCGCGCACCGAGGCGACCTGCGTTGGCCGTCTCCTCGTCGAACACCGTGTGGGCATCCGGCTCGGCCCACGGGCCCCACAGTAGGGTGGGAACAGGGTGCCACGAGTGACCGGCCATCGGCCCGGGGGTCGAGTGGTCGCCGGTGATGACGATGACGTCCGGGTTCAGGGCGCGAATGCGCGGCAGCTGCGCATCGAACTCCTCGATCACCTTCGCCTTCGCGGCCTCGTTGCCGTCCTCGCCGTAGGAGTCGGTCTTCTTCACGTGCAGGAAGAAGAAGTCGTGGTCCTGCTTCCAGGCGTCTTCGAGCACGTCGACCTCGTCGGCGATGCTCGCCGTCGGTTCGACCTCGCGGCGGATGGTCATGCCGAGCAACTCGGCCACGCCGCGGTAGGCGGGGTAGGCCGCGATGCACACGGGCCGCAGCTTGGCGATCTCGGGATAGGTCGGGATCGGCGGGCGGCCGGAGATGCCGCGCAGCAACACGCCGTTGGCGACGTCGCGCCCGCCCAAGGCCTCGCGGGCCTTCGCCACGAACACGTCGCAGATCCGCGCCATCTTCTCGGCCTCGGGCACGCGGGCGCGTGCGGGGTGCGGCGCGCGCCCCTCGAGCTGCGGATCGGTATCGGCCACGCGGCCATCGATGCCGGGGCCGCGGAACACGGCGGCGAAGCGGTACTGCAGGCCGGCGTGGACCTCGACGTCGACATCCTCGATGCGCCCGATGGCCGCGTTCAGGATGTCGGCCAGCGGCGCGGCGAGCTCGGTCTCGAGGCGGCCGGCGCGGCGATCGGTGCAGGTGCCGTCGCCGGCGATGTTGCAGTAGTTGCCGCGCAGCGCGACATCACCGGCGCTCACGCGCACGCCCAGGCCGAGCGCCTCGAGCAACCCCCGGCCCACGTCGTAGGCCAGCGGGTCGTAGCCGAACAGCGCGAAGTGACCCGGGCCGCTGCCCGGCGTGATGCCGTCGGCCACCATCATCGTGCGCCCGAGCGCGGACTCCGCCGCCAGGGCGTCCAGGTTCGGACAT
>JARGNS010000237.1:0-3026 GCA_029213105.1 Planctomycetota bacterium | reverse complement strand
GGCCGAGGACGCCACCGAGCCCGTCCAGCACCACGAAGAGGATCTTGCTGTCCGTCTGGATGCCGAGGGGTGCCAGGAGGGACTCGTTCGAGGGAGCGTGCATGCGGGCAATCTACCCGGATCGCCCTACCGATCGGCCCCCGGACGGGACGGTTTCCAGGCCGTGATGCCCGTGGGGATGGGCAGCGACTCCGGATCGACCAGTCCGGCCGCCGCGGCCCAGCCGCGGACCTCCTCCCAGGTGTGATGGGTCGGGAGCGGCGGGGCGAGCCAGTCGTGCACGACCTGGGCGCACTCGGCCCAGGTGGCCCGGCCGAAGCTGGTGCCGCTGTAGCTGCGCACGAAGGCCGTCAGCGGGGCGAGCGCGAAGCTCACGATGCGCACCCCGGTGCCCGGCAGGCGGGTGGTCACGGCCCGGGCCGTCTCGAAGATCCCCTCGCGCAGGCCGCCCTCGCGGGGATAGACCCAGACGTAGAGGGCCCCCCCGGGCTTCACCAGGCGCGCAAGAGCCTGGTAGGCCCCGGCGGCATCCGGCGTGTGGTGGATCACCCCGTCGGAGAAGACCAGGTCGAAGCTGGCCTCGCGGAAGGGCGGGGCCAGCACGCTGCCCTGGACCACCGCGATGCGCGGGTCGTCCAGGGGGACGCCCGCGGCCTCGGGCCCGCGGCCGATGTCGAGCCCCACGACTTCGGCGCCCATGGCCGCAAAGGCCTCCAGGTAGCGTCCGTGGCCGCACCCCGCGTCCAGCACCCGCTTGCCCTGGTACCAGGCCCGGTCGATGTGCCGGCCCATGCGGGCCCCGACCAGATTGGCGGCCATGGCCTCCGGGTCCTTGCCGAAGATGCGCTTGAGCCCCCCGTAGCTGCGCCACTGGCGCTCGAAGGCCTCGACCGTGCGGGCCTCGTCCGCCCCGCGCTCGGCCTCGGGCAGCAGGCGCGCAATCCCCCCCTGCTCCAGGAAGCCCCCGCCCTCGGCGGGTCCGTGCCCGCCCGGGCAGCGCAGACGCGGCTCCGCCGCCTCACGCCGCAGGGCGGCCCCGCAGTCGGGGCAGGCGAGCAGGGGGTGGAGGAAGGGCGGCATGATGGGTTCCCGAGGCCGGGTTTTGACAGGGAGGGTGGTCCATTTTCGCCCGAAAAATCAGGGCTCTGCGGAATTGCCCGCGGCATCCCGCCACGCGCCGGGCACCCCCACGATGACGTAACCCGTTGCAAATGTGACACTTGAAGGTCGATCACCGGAAAGATCGATGATTCGCATCGGGTTCGCCCCAGAAATTTCTTTGAAAGTGGGTGCTTGTTTTACCCAGGGGGGCAGCAGTAAAGTGCCTGGCTACGTGTGGACTCGCGAGTGCACGCGCAAAAGAACCGACCGCCCCCCGGGGTCGGCCCCCCCATGGCGGGTTGCCGCATAGGCGCCCAAGGAGCACGAACATGATCACCCCCACGATCGAAGCGCTGGACCGCGTGCTGATCGACGATTCGGGCCTTACCCGGCACGAGCGTACGAATCGGCTCGTCCAGACGGGCATCGAGATCGAGCAGAACGTCGAGGCGCGCTACCTGCGTGTCGGCCGCGCGTTCACCTACGGCCCCATCCGTCGGCTCTTCGAGGAGTACGCGGCCGAGGTCCGGGACCACGCTCGCATCCTGTCGCGTCACCTGCGTGACCGCAACGCCACGCCGGAGACGGAGGAGCCGTCCGGCCGCCGTCGCCGCCCCCGCGCTGCCGAGGGTGCCCCGATCCTGACGCCGCCGACGCTCTACCAGGCGTTCGCCGAGTCGTTCCGCTCGGCCGAGCAGGCCATCGTGTTCCACCGCCGCTCGATGGAGCAGGTCGATGACCGCTTCCTCAAGAAGTTCATGAGCGTCCTCGCGGACGATCATTCGTTCCACCTGGACGTGCTCGGCCACCTGCTGGCCGACATTCGCGACCGCCCCATGCACCTGACCCCGGGCCGCAAGCTCGCTCCGGTTGATGTGGCATGGGTTGCGGCGATGTTCGAAGGCGTGGTGCCCCCGTGGCGCCGCGAGGCCGAAGACGCCGCCGACCCGGGTCGCTGGTTCATCAACTACATGTAGGGCGTTCCCCCGGGTTTCCCCCCACCCACGCCCTTCACGGTCGCGACGACAACTCACCGCGAGATCTCGTCGTCAGGCGACCCCCCTTCTTCTCCTGCATGGCTCCGAGGGCCGATTTTTCGGCTCCGCAGGGCAAGAAGAACACTAGGCACGCAAGGTGCAAGGAGCCGAAGAAGATTGATGCCGGAAGGCGATGGAGAAGATCAGATGGACACCATGCAGCTAGCCAACGAGCTCCTGAGCGATCAGGTCCCCGAGAACGAGACGGCCGCGGAGCGCACGCGCCGCATCGTCCAGACGGGCATCGAGATCGAGCAGCGCGTCGAGGCGCTCTACCTGCGCGTCGGCCGCTCGTTCACCTACGGCCCGATTCGCCGCCTGTTCGAGGAGTACGCCGCCGAGGTGCGTGATCACGCGCGCATCCTCTCGCGTCACCTCCGCGACATGCGCAACAAGGGCCCGGCTCCGAAGGCCACAGGCCGTCGTCGCCGCCCCAAGGCTGCCGAGGGTGCCGCGATCCTGACGCCCCCGTCGCTGTACGCCTCGTTCGAAGAGGCGTTCCGTGCGGCCGAGGGTGCGATTCTCTTCCACAGCCGCTCCAAGGCGCAGGTCGAGGACCGCTACCTCTCGAAGTTCATGGACATCCTGTCGAACGACCACTCGTTCCACCTGGACATCCTCGGTCACCTGCTCGCGGACATCCGCGACCGTCCCATGCACCTGACGCCGGGCCGCAAGCTCGCGCCGATCGATGTGCCGTGGGTCGCGGCCCTCTTCGAGGGCGTGGTGCCGCCGTGGTACCGCGAGGACGACAAGAAGGTCGTCGACGGCGACGAGGAGCAGGACGCCCCCCGCGGGAAGAACTGGTTCCTCAACTACATGTAACGCGCGCCTGCCGCCCCCGTGGCGGCGTCGCACGACCGACTCACAGCCAGGCGCCCTCGGGCG
>JARGNS010000236.1 GCA_029213105.1 Planctomycetota bacterium | reverse complement strand
CTCTGCGTATGCCATTCCGCCACTCCGGCCGGAGCAGTGCGGCGAAATCCTACCCCATCAGGGCGGTCAGAACCGCAGGATGGCCCGGAAGCTCACGAACGGCGACGGGTCCGACTCGAATGTCCGCAGCGTATTGCCACCGGAGTCCTGGATTCGGAACTCGCGCGTGATGTCCGTGCCGACCCGCAAGGTCATGTCCAGGTCGTCGATGCCCCGGTAGCGCGCCTGCAGGTAGACCGGGAAGCGGCTCTCCGAGGCGATGTAGTTGGCGCCCGGGCCCTCGTCATCCAGCCGGAACCGGTGCCCGATGAAGCCGCCGCCGGCGCCCAGCTGCCAGCTGCGGTTGATGTTGCACTGGATGTCCAGTTCCGTGCCCGACAGCACGAAGCGCCAGGTCCTGTTGGGGCGCCAGTCGAACTGGGGCCCCCCGAGGACGAACACCTCGTCGCCGAAGGTGTCCTGCACGATGATGCCCGCGCCCAGGTCGAGCTTCTCCGAGACGCGATAGCCCCCGCCCAGGGTCACGGCCCAGGAGGCGCCCTTGCTGAAGCTCTGGCCGTCCTCGACATGCCAGCGGAAGTCCGTGGCCACGAACACCGCGAAGCGCTCGTGCACGGGCTGGAAGAGGTTCGCGCCCACGGCGAGCTGGTGGACGGAGCCCCAGGGGTCGTCCGTGCCTGCGATGAAGGCGTTGGGGCCCTCGAACTCGTACCGGCGGTTGCGGTACAAGCCGTAGACGCCCAGTCGACCGAACACGGGCAGCGGCTGCTCGTAGCTCACGCGGAACAGGTTCGTCCAGAGGTCCGGGGCTACGCCTCCGCCGCCATCGAGGTCGGTCCCCCACTGGTACACCGACCGGTACGTCACGATGAACTCGGGCGGGCCTCCGTAGAGGGAGCTCACGCGCGTACGACGCTCCAGGGCGTCCCCCACCCGATCGTCGGCGCTCGCCTCGGTCATCGCGATGACGGAAGCCGGCACTTCGAGCGTGAGCCCGAGGATGCGGACCGTGGCGCCGCCCTCGAGACGTCCCGCCTCCGCGCCCTGCGGTGTCGTCCAACCCTCCGGCGGCGGCGGGCGCGCACCGGGCTCGTAGGCGATGGAACCCGGCCCAGGCATGGCCTCGGGCCCGGTCTGCGCGCGCGGCGCCGAGATCTGGCAGCCGACGAGCAGGGCCGTCGCGAGAAGCAGGGGAAGGAGGCGGAGGCGTCGCACGCCTAGAGCGTGCGTGCAGGCCCGGCCATACCAAGGATCATCCCGCCGCGTGTCACGTTCTGCTCATGCCCGCGCGCATGGCGCTCGCGCCTAGGCCTTGCGCCGGAGGATGCGCACCAACCGCCCGTGCGTGACCCCGAGGCGCAGCGGCGCCACCACCACGACCTGGGCACCTTCGAGCAGGGGCTCCACGTCGTAGGCCTGGAAGGTCTCGACCTGCGCGGGCTGGAGGTCCGCACGCAGGCGGTCCTTGTAGCTCGTCAGGATCCGATGGCGTGCCGTGGCGAACGTCTCGCCGCCATTCAGCTCGCTGGTGAAGAACGTGGCCATGGCCTGGCCGAGGCCCAGGGTGCCGGAGGGGTCGCCGGCGTGCTGCGGACGGGCTGCCGCCACGACGTCATGCCACGAGGCACCCTCCGCAGTGGGCACGTGGCGGAGGTCGTCCATGTCCCGGCGGGCGTCCTCGATGGTGCGGCCCCACGAGACACGCTGGGCGGCGGACAACTCGAGATCGTGGGCCGCGGCCTCGAGGCTGCTCCAGCGCTTGGCCTCCACGGGGAACATGCTTGTGATGAGGGGCTGCTTGTGGAGCATCGCCTGCGGAGCCGCCAGCCACTTGGCCCCCTTCGTCGCGGGCCGCGGGGTGCTCGTCGGCACGGCGATGACCTCGGGGCGCGGGCAGCACGACGATGCGGGTGCGGCCGGGGCCTCGCCACCGACGGCCAGACTCGGCCCCTCCAGGCTGCGCATGGCCGGGGCAGGCTCCGCCTCGGCCACGGCATCGTCCGAGCCCAGGCCGTAGTCGTGGATGACGGCCTGGACGGGCTCGAGGTCCAGGCAGAGGACGGCGAAGACGGCCATCAGGGCGAGGGCCAGCATCTGCACTCGGGCTTCGTTGCGCTTCATGGGAGGGCCTCCTCTTCGCCCGCCCCTACTGGACGCACTCGAGCGCCTGGCGTTGGCAAGGACTGTGCAAGAGCCAGGTCCAAGCCATGCAAGAGGATGGCGTCCGTTGCCTTCCCTGGCCTCTGGCGCATGCCCAGCGCACGTTCGGGACGCTCACTGGCAACTCTGAGTGCCCTGGACAAGCGGGGACCTTCGTCCGCCGTGGGGGCTCAGGCCGGGTCGTAGGCCAGGTTGGAGGAGAGCCAGCGCTCGACCGCCGCGACCTCCATGCCCTTGCGGAGGGCGTAGTCGGCCACCTGCCCCTCGCCCAGGCGGCCGACGGCGAAGTAGCGCGCCTTGGGATGGGCGAAGTACATCCCGCTCACGCTGGCCGCCGGGGTCATCGCATGGTGCTCCGTGAGGTCCATGCCGAGGCCGCGTGCGCCCAGGAGGTCGAAGAGCCGCGGCTTCTCGCTGTGGTCCGGACACGCCGGATAGCCGAAGGCCGGTCGGATCCCCCGGAAGCGCTCGCGCAGCATGTCGTCGTGGGCCACCTCGCCCGCGGCTTCGTAGCCCCACGCCTGGCGCGCCCGCGCGTGCAGCAACTCGGCGAAGGCCTCCGCGAGCCGGTCGGCCAACGACTTCACCAGGATGGCCTTGTAGTCGTCGTGCTCGGCCTCGTAACGCGCCACGAGGGCCTCGGCGCCGAGGCCTGCCGTGACGGCAAAGGCACCGACGTGATCTGCGAGGCCGGTGTCGCGCGGCGCGACAAAGTCCACGAGCGAGGGGTTGGGCCCCCCGCGCTCGCTCGGATGCTGGCTGCGCAGCATCGGGAAGCGCGCGAGCTCACGCTCGGCATCCGCCGGATCGAGGAGGACGAGGTCCTCGCCGTCCGCGTGGGCACGCCAGAAGCCGTACAGGCCCCGGGCCTGCAGCGTGCCCTCGCGCACGAACTCGTCGAGCATCTCGTTCGCGTCGTCGAGCAGCTTGCGGGCCTCGAGCCCCTTCTCGGGGTGCTGGAGGATCGCCGGGTAGCGGCCCTTCAGCTCCCAAGCCGAGAAGAAGAACGTCCAGTCGATCCAGCCGCGCAACGCCTCGAGGGAGACATCCTCGACCGTGCGCACGCCCAGGAACGCCGGCGTCGGCAGGTCCTCCTGCTTCCACTCGATGGCCGTGCGATTGGCCACGGCCTCCTCGAAGGAGAGCAACGGCCGGCCGCGGCCGCGCTTGAACTGGGCGCGCAGCTTCTCCTGCCGGGCCCGGTTCTCCGTGTCGAAGGTGACGCGGCGCTCGTCGTCAAGCAGGTCCGAGACGGCGCCGATGACGCGGGAGGCATCGAGCACATGCACCGTCTCGCGCTCGTAGGCCGGGGCGATCTTCACCGCGGTGTGCTGCGTGCTCGTCGTGGCCCCGCCGATGAGCAGCGGAAGATCCATGCCGCGCCGCTGCATCTCGCTCGCGACATGGACCATCTCGTCGAGGGACGGCGTGATGAGGCCGGAGAGGCCAATGGCGTCGGCCGACTCCGCCAGGGCCGTCTCGAGGATCTGCTCGCAAGCGACCATGACCCCGAGATCCAGGACTTCGTAGCCGTTGCAGCCAAGCACGACACCGACGATGTTCTTTCCGATGTCGTGGACATCGCCCTTCACGGTGGCGAGCACGACCTTGCCCTGACTCTTCACCGTGCCGTCCTTCTCGGCGTCCATGTAGGGCTCGAGCCACGCGACGGCACGCTTCATGACGCGCGCACTCTTCACGACCTGCGGCAGGAACATCTTCCCGGCGCCGAAGAGGTCGCCGACGATCTTCATGCCGTCCATCAACGGCCCTTCGATGACGTCCAGCGGGCGCTCATGGTGTTGCCGCGCCTCCTCGGTGTCCTCCTCGATGAAGTCCACGTTGCCGTGCACGAGGGCGTGTTTGAGGCGCTCCGCCACACCCTCCTCGCGCCAAGCCAGGTCGACGACGCGCTTGGTGCCGCTGCCCCGTACGCCGTCGGCGAAGCTCACGAGGCGCTCGGTGGCGTCCTCACGCCGGCAGAAGATCACGTCCTCGACATGCGTGAGCAACTCGGGCGTGATGTCCTCGTAGATGGCGAGCTGGCCGGCATTCACGATGCCCATGTCCATGCCGGCACGAATCGCGTGATAGAGGAAGGCCGCGTGCATGGCCTCGCGCACGACGTCGTTCCCTCGGAAGCTGAACGACAGATTGCTCACGCCACCGCTGATCAGCGCGCCGGGGCAGCGCCGCTTGATCTCCGCCGTGGCTTCGATGAAGGCCATGGCGTAGGTGTCGTGTTCCTCGATGCCGGTGGCGACTGCGAGGATGTTCGGATCGAAGATGATGTCGCTCGGCGCGAAGCCGGCACGCCCGGTGAGCAAGGTGTAGGCGCGCTCGACGATGGCGACCTTGCGCTCGGCGCATGCGGCCTGGCCCTCTTCGTCGAACGCCATGACGACCACGGCGGCGCCGTAGCGCCGTACGAGGCGGGCCTTCTCGAGGAAGTCGGCCTCGCCCTCCTTCAGGCTGATCGAGTTGACGATGGCCTTGCCCTGCACGCAGCGCAGGCCGGCCTCGATCACCGACCACTTCGACGTGTCGATCATGATCGGCACGCGCGCGGCCTCGGGCTCTGTCGCGACGAGGTTGAGGAAGGTCGTCATGGCCTGCTCGGAGTCGAGCAGGCCTTCATCCATGTTCACGTCGATGACGTTGGCGCCGCCGCGCACCTGCTGCAGGGCGACGTCCAGGGCCGTCGTGAAGTCCCCGTCCTTCACGAGCCGCATGAACCGCCGCGAGCCGGTGACGTTGGTGCGCTCCCCCACCATGATGAAGTTGCTCTCGGGGCGGATCTCCAAGGGCTCGAGGCCGCTGAAGCGTGCGTGCGCGGCGCCTGCCGGCGGCAGGACACGCGGAGGGATGCCGGCCACGGCCTCTGCGACCGCGCGTACGTGAGCGGGGGTCGTGCCGCAGCAGCCCCCCACCACGTTGACGAGGCCGCTCGTTGCGAACTCGCCGAGCAACTCGGCCGTGCGGGCGGGCAGCTCGTCGTACTCCCCGAAGGCGTTGGGCAAGCCGGCATTCGGGTAGCAGCTGACGTAGGTTCCGGCGATCGCGGCCAGGTCGGCCAGGTGCGGACGCATTTCCTCGGCACCGAGCGCGCAGTTCACGCCGACGATCAGCGGCCGCGCGTGCTCGATGGAGATCCAGAACGCCTCGATCGTCTGCCCGGAGAGCGTACGGCCGCTCTTGTCCGTGACGGTGACCGAGATGACCAGCGGAAGCTCGACACCGAGTTCCCGCTGCACATCGTCGATGGCGCACAGCGCGGCCTTCGCATTGAGCGTGTCGAAGATCGTCTCCACCACGAGCAGGTCGGCCCCGCCATCGATCAAGCCGCGGACCTGCTCGACGTACGACGCGCGCACGTCCTCGAAGGTCACATCGCGAAATGCCGGGTCCTCGACCCGCGGCGAGATCGAGAGCGTCTTGTTCGTCGGCCCGATCGCGCCCGCCACGAAGCGCGGCTTCTCGGGCGTCTTGGCAGACCACGCGTCGCAGGCGGCGCGCGCGATGAGCGCGGCCTCGCGGTTCATCTCGTAGGCGAGGGCCTCGGTGCCGTAGTCGGCCTGCCCGATGCTGGTGGCGGTGAACGTGTCGGTTTCCACCACATCCGCGCCCGCCTCGAGGAAGGCGTCGTGGACGCCGCGGATCACCTCCGGGCGCGTGAGGACCAGGATGTCGTTGTTGCCCTGCAGGTCCTGGGGGTGGTCGGCCAGGCGCGCGCCGCGGAACTGGGCCTCCGTGAGACCCGCCTGCTGCACCATCGTGCCCATCGCCCCATCGAACACGAGGATGCGCTGCGCGAGGATCTCCTCGAGCGCCTGGCGAACATCGGTGCGGGGTCCGGTGGAGAGCGTCAAGGGGCGTGATTCTCGCCCACCGCGGCCCGGATCG
>JARGNS010000235.1 GCA_029213105.1 Planctomycetota bacterium | reverse complement strand
GGCCGGACGCGCTTGCAGGGTGCCCTTCACGACCTCGTCCACCGTGACCGTCTCGGCGACCCCGGTGGCCCCTTCCACGCTGCCCTCGATCACGGCCACGTGGCCGTGCTTCAGATCCGAGGGCTGGGCCACCTGACCATCGATCTGAACGGTTGCGGCCGTGGTCATGAACGCGATGTCGTTGACCGTCAAGCCCGCGCCGGACTCGACGGTTCCGATGGTGATCCCGGGCTTGCCCGTGCCTCCGATGCCGACGCCTGCGGACTGTGCACTGCCCCCCCCGCACGCGGCGAGAAGCAGGCCTAGCGTGACGCTCAAGAGGCAGGTCCGATGAGCGGTGTTCATATGCGATCCTCCTCGGGCCCAGACGCACAAGCGTCGGCCCCGGTCTGTTGATCCCGCAGCCGGTGGGCACCGACCTGGGTCGTCCCAGGCCCATGCGCGCGGCCGCGGCTGTGTCTGCTGGCATGTCCCGAGTCGGGCACTGTGGCAGGGCGGCGGCTGGTCGTCCTGCACCTCATGCCGACCCTTCCTCGGACGGTTCTTCGAAGTAGTAGATGCCGATGCCAGCGCGTCCGCCGCCAGGCCCCTCGAGCTCGGGGTGTTCATCGAGGTCATGCTCCGCCATCCAGACGGCAATGTGTTCCAGGAACGCCTGCGCCGTCTCGGCCGTCAGACGGCGGAGAGCTGCCAGCGCGGGAACCGAGAGGTTGTCGCCAAACACCTTGCGCTGGTACCAGGCGTCCTCGGGCCCGGCATCCAGGTTGCGTCGGATCGTGGAAATCAGTCCGGCGACATCGCTGCCCAGGATCTGAAGCTTGTCGGCTTCTCCTCGTCGCGGCAGATACCCACGCTCCACGAGCCGCACCTGGCCCTCCTCGTCCACGCTGACGGTCCCTGCGCTCAACAGCTCATCGAGCATGGCTCGCGGCGGAACATCGCCGCTGAAACCCTTGACCAGCATGGCGAAGCTCGGCTCGACACCGTCGAACGGAAGCACCGCCGGCTGACCGCCTTCGAGAAAGCGCTCATCCCGCAGCCACCCCGTCACAACGCGTGACGCCCGGCTGTATCGCTCGCTCGACGCCGCGGAAGGCGGCACGCTGCCGATGCGCAAGCGGCGCACATCCTTCCGCGTCAAGCCCGTCCGCACGGCGATGCGGGACGTGGACTGCTTGCGGCCCGCCACGCCACCTTCCCCCTCGGCAACCCGCACGTAGACCCCCTTGGCCAACTCGGCGAACGCCTTGTGGGGCATGCCGCCGCGCAGCAGCACCTCGACCAACGGCTCCAGCAGCTGGTCGAGGGCTTGGGCGAGGGCGGCGGTGTCTTGCATGGCAGCTTCCTGTTCGTCGGCCCCGTGGTGTCACGGCGCTGACTGCAGCCTAGTCACCATCCGAGCCCGCGGCAGAGCCATCTTCGCCAGCGCCGGCCTCAGGGCCCTCGTCGTCGGAGTCGGAGTCGTCATCCGAGCCGTCATCGTCCGAGCCGTCATCGTCCGAGTCGTCGTCATCCGAGTCGTCGTCATCGGAGTCGTCGTCATCGGAGTCGTCCTCGTCCGAGTCGTCGTCACCCGCCGGCGTGCCCGCGGGCATCTCCGGCAGCATCACGGACAGCAGCAGGACGTCGGTATCGGCGTCACGCACCTGCACCTCGAAGCCGGCCAGCTCGGTCACGCTGACCACCCCCAGGGGCAGGCGGTCACCGTCCTCGGTTTCCAGCTCCCACTCGGCCTCGCCCTCGAGGTCGACGACACGGACGCCGAGATCTTCGCTTCCGCCCATGCCGTCCAGGACGAGCACACGCAGGGCGCGCGCCGGGGCGGCGTACTCCACCTCGACCTCGAAGGACTCACCCTCCGCATCCATCTCGAGCTCGACCTCGCCGCGCATGGCCGGATCATCGTTCTCGGCAGACGGAGTCATGTCGATCTCGAGTTCGCGGCCCGTGTCTTCGCTATCGTCGCCCCGCGCCATGTCGATGCGCTCGAGGCGGCCATCCCGAATCCGCAGGCGCAGCTCCACGCGCTCCCCGGGGAGGACGTCGCGAATGCGGATGCTGTGATCGGATCCCTCGACGCCGTCGTCCGCGTCGTCGTCACCCGCGTCGTCGTCGTCACCCGCCGTCAGCAGGGCTGCGCGCTCGAGAACGACCGTCAGATCACCCCCCGCGGCCGACTCGAAGCCGAACCGGCCGGAGGTGTCACTGAAGACACGCTCGCCGGTCTCCCGTAGGACCAGCTCGACCCCCGCGACATTCGTGCTGTCGCCGTCGACGGCGCTCACACCGCCTGAGATCACGGCCTTGCCCGTGATCAGCTCGCCGGCGCCGCCTGCGCCTCCGCCGCCACAGGCCGCTGCCAGCAGCAGGGCACAGACACTGATGAGTCCAACGGTGAATCGCATGGGGCCTCCTGGGGTCGACGGCGGGGCCTCCCCCGCTTGGTGTGCCACCACGATAGCACACTTTGGGAATATATTCCCAAATTAGTGAGACCGATAAACGCAGGGTGTCAGGGGGTGGTGAGGGGACGGGGCCCTCCAGCCTCGGCAGGCCGGGCCCGGGCGCCTCCGGGTCGCTGGGTCAGCGACCGCGGCGCATGCCGCGGCGGACGGCCTGGGTCGCGCGCTTGTCCTTCTTGACGGCGGCCAGCAGCATCGCGAAGAGCGTGGCTTCGGCATTCAGGCGGCGGTAGGACCGCGCCAGGGACTCGGCCAGGATGCTGCGCGGCTCCGACGGATCCTCCCCGTTCTGCGCGGCAAACACCACGGGGCGACGGTCCATCAGGACATGCCGCACGAGGTTCTCCTCGAGCTCGGCAAAGAGCAGATCCTCGCTCTGCGCGCACAGCCCCAAGGCATCGGCCACGGTGGCCCCCAGCCGACACGTACGCTCGTACTCCTGGAACGGCACGCTGTTGCCCTTCAGGGAGCGGTAGCGCTTGGAGATGTCGGCCAACGCCCAACGTAGATCCTGGGTGGAATCCGCGGAGCCGATGCGACCGACCGCCTCCGCAGCGAACCGCAGCAGGCGCGTGTCCTTCGACCCGCGCAGGACGTCCCCCAGTTCGTTGATGGCCTGCGGATCTCGCCAGCGGCCGCTGAGCCACGCGGCCCACACGCGCGCCTCCAGCGGCTTGGACTTGTCGCGTACGAAGGCGCGAACGTCCTTGGAGAGCACGTCGCGCTCGCCGACGTGATGGTCGACGAGACGTCGCGCCGCGTGCTCCGCATCCGTACGCCCCGCGGCCAGGACGTCGACCAGTCCCGCGGCGTCCAGTTCCGTGTCGAAGCCCACACCCCAGGCGGCAGCCGGGTCCCCGAAGGCCTCGACGGCGTGACGTGAAGACGGCACGGAGAACGAACCGCGCGGCCAAGCCGTGCGAGCACGACGCCGCCGCTTGGGTGCGATGTAGCGGAACATGTCGCGCCGCGCCGCCGGTGCCAGGCCATGGCCCTCCCGCGGCAGCTCGCAGTAGACGAAGTCGCCCTTCTTCTTGCGCAGCCCCTCGGCCGCCTTGCGCACCGGCGCGATCGGCACGACCTCATCCGCCTCGCCGTGATACACCCACAGTGCGGTCTTCTGGGCCGTCGACGGACAGCTGACGGGCTTGCCGCCGGTCGCGATGGACACGGACGCAAAGCGCTCGGCCTTGCGCGCCGCCCAGAACCACGCACCATCCGCGCCGCCCCCCTGACCGGCCAGATGCACCCGCTCCAGGTCGATGTTCCAAAGCGACTGCACTTCGGCGAGCGTGGCCTCGAGCATGCCGAGGTTGCGTGAGCTGCCCCACGGAGACTCCAGCGCCTGCGGGCACAGCAGGAACCAGCCAAGGCGGGCCGCGTCCTCCTGGTAGAGCGCGAGAGCGTCCTTCGGGGATCCCCGGACGGCCTTCTTCACGGCCTGCATCATGCCGCCGCCGTGCAAGACGACGAGCAGCGGCCGGGGCTCGAGGGGGTCGTAATCCGGAGGCACGTAGAGCGCGTAGCTCGACCCGGGGTGACCGTCGGCGTCGAGGCGCAGCTTCACCCCCTCCACGAGGCCCCGGTCGGGCTGCAGGCTGCGGACCATGCGCTCCACGACGTCCGGCCCGGCCTCGTAGCCGTGCTCCTTGAGCAGCCGCGCCGCCCCGTCACGTCGATCCCCGCCGCTCTCGAAACGCAGCAGACGGCGGATGGCAAGCGAGAGCGCACCATCGAGATGCGGATTGCCGCGTCGCGCCGCCTCCCACTTCCCCGGGCCGCCGATCGCACGCAGGGCCTCGGCATGCTTCCCATCGACCGCGAGGATCTCGGCCGCGAGACGCAGCGTCCACGCCTTCTGCCGGCCTGACTGGGCCTGACGCATGAGATCCACGCGCCGCGCCACATCCCGCGGCCCGAGCTCGAGCAACTCGCGCTGGAGATGATCCTCGAGTGGCCACGGCCGCGTCTCCCGCACGTCGATCGCGCGCAAGCGGCGCACGCCCAGGGTCATCTCGGGCGCGGAGCAGCCGTACTCGTTGAGCAGGATCTCCTGCCCCTGCCGGCGCGGGAAGCCGCGGTACGCCTTCCCGCTGCGAACGACGAGCTCCTCCGCGTGCAGTCCCGTCGCACAGGCGAGCAGCACGGCACAGAAGACGAGGAGGCGCGTCGTCATTCGGCGGCCGACTCCTCGGTCGCGGCATCGGTCTTCGGCGGGAACGGCTTGCACAGCAGCCAGACGATCACACCGGCGAGCATCATGCCAACGCACAGCATCTGCCCCCGCGTGAGCCACGTCCCGAGCTGAAAGCCGATGCCCGTGTCGGGCTCGCGGAAGTTCTCCACGAAGAAGCGCATGGCGCCGTAGCCGATGAGGAAGCACGCGGCGATGCGGCCACCGCCCCATCCCAAGCGCAGCATGAGGAAGCGCAGGACGAAGTAGAGGATGACGCCCTCGGTGAACATCTCATACAGCTGGCTCGGGTGGCGCAACGGCTCGAAGAGCGCGTCCTCGGCCTCGCCCGCGGCGCGTGCCTGCATCCAGCCGGAGGCGTCCGGCGCGTAGGCACCGCGCTGCTGCGGCGGCAGGTGGCGCAGGAAATCACCGTAGCGCGGGAAGCGCATGGCCCACGCACCGTCCCAGGTACGTCCCCAGAGCTCGGCGTTGATGAAGTTGCCGAAGCGTACGACGGCCACACCCGGCGCCGTGGCCAGCGACAGACCGTCGAAGAACTCCCCCCGCGGCTTGCCGTTCTTCCAGCAGTAGATCCAGTAGGCGACGATCACGCCGAGCAGGCCGCCATGGAACGACATGCCGCCCTTCCAGACCTCGACGATCTGCCACCACTCGTAGCCGAGGCTCAAGCCGTAGAAGAGGAAGTAGCCCAGGCGGCCGCCGATGAACACGCCGAGGATGCCCCAGAAGAGCACGTCGATGACCTTGTCCACGGGCACGGGCCAGCGGCCGCGCTTGGCCAGGCCGCGCAGGACGAGGGCTGCGAGCGCGAAGGCGATGATGTAGCAGACCCCGTACCAGCGCACCTTGACGGCGCCGAAGTCCAGCAGGATCGGGTCGATGATCGGATACGGGATCTCGGCGAGTAGCGTCACGCGGACTCCGGTGTGCAGGTCGAAGGAACGGTACGCGGAAACAGGCGTCAGCGGGAGGAATCGGCTCCCGGCCGGCCTAGCGCTTGAGGCGGGCCTGCTTGCGGTTGGACGCCCGGAAGAGCTCCCCGCCCGCCACGTCGATGCGCGCACGCCAGTCGGAGATCGGCGTCTCGCCGAGGCGCACCCCGCCGCCATCCACGAGCTGGCGCGCCTGGCTGGTGCTCTTGGCAAAGCCGCATGCCTTGAGCAGATCGACGACCCACCACAGGCCGTCCTCGCCCGGCGCCGGCACGACGACCTCGGGAAGGTCTGTCGGCGCCTGGCCCTTGCTGAACACCCGCGCCCACTCGGCCACCTGGGCCTCAGCCGCGTCGGCACCGTGGTAGCGCGTGACGAGCGCGGCGGCCATGGCCTTCTTTGCGTCGTACGGCGAGCCTGCCAGCAGGCCTGCGATCGCCTCGTCGTCGAGGTCGGTCAGCAGCTGCAGGTACTTCGGCAGCAGGTCATCGCCGATGCGCATCGCCATGCCGAACTGGTTCTTCGGGTCGTCGG
>JARGNS010000234.1:3135-6136 GCA_029213105.1 Planctomycetota bacterium | reverse complement strand
GGGTTTGACCTTCGTCATCTCTTCGCAAGGCATGTGCCAAGGTCGCCACGAAAATGACCAGAGCGCCCACGCGGGCCCATGCCCCGGGGACCTCCCCATGGAACCACCAGGCCCACACGGTGTTGAGCACGGGCTCCACGAGCAGCAGCAGCGCCGCCTCCAGGGCCGGGACGCTGCGGACGCTGCGGGTCATGAACACGTAGGCGAGTCCGATCTGGAACACCCCCAGGTAGAGGATCCAGACCCAGTCCATGGCTGCGGACTGCTCCACAGGCAGGGCGAACGGAAGGCACGCCACGAACACCAGGGCGTTGCCCCAGACCGTGGCGCCGGCCGCCAGCCCGTCCGCCCGGCCACCCGCCGCCATCTCGTGACGGGCGAGCCAGCGCAGGCCCGCGACGGTCAGCGCCCACGTGACCGCCGCGCCGGCCCCGAGCAGGTTGCCCAGCATGGGGTCCGGTGCCGTGCGCTGCGGTGCCTCGGTCCCCACGAAGAACAGCCCCATGCCCAGCGCCAAGGCGAGCATGAAGACGAGATCCCGGCCGCGGATCGCCTCCTTCAACCAGAGCGGCGAGAGCAGCAACACGTAGAGCGGTGCCGTGGACTGCAGGAAGATCGCGTTCGAGGCCGTGGTCAGCTTGTTGGCCAGGACGTACAGGATGAGCGTCACGGCATAGGCCGCGGCCACGAACAGCTGCCCTCGACTCGGACGGCGACGTGCGGCGGGCAGGAACACGAACAGCGCGACGGCCGCCACGCCGCTGCGGAAGCAGGCGACCTGCCAGCCCGTCAAGCTGCACGCCTTGATCGCCGCGCCTCCGGTGGAGAACAGCAGCGCGGCGGCGAGCAGTCTCCAGCGACCGGCGGCGCGGGTGTCCATCTCGGCGCCCGCTAGAACGATCGGCCTGCCACGAAGCCACCCCAGACCGCGAGCAGGCCGAGGCCCACCTGGGCGAGCACGTTCAGGCCCGCCATGGGCAGGTGACCGTGACGCACGAGGCTCAAGGTGTCGTAGCCGAACGCAGAGAAGGTCGTGAAGCCGCCCAGCACGCCCGCGACCAGGAAGGCGCGCAGGCCCGGGCCCAGCGCATCGCGCGCCTCGCCCCAGCCGAGTACGGCGCCGATCGCCAGACAACCGACGACGTTGACGACGAGGGTGCCCACGGGCAGCGAGGGGTGATCCGCCGGGTGGTGCAGGAGCAGGCCGACCGCATAGCGGCCGGCCGCTCCGAGGCATCCGCCGAGTCCAGCGAGGAGGAGGTTCTGCATGGCAGGGCAGCATGGGCCGCGGAGACGACGGAGTCCATCGAAACCACGCGCCGCTGCCGTAGGCTTGCGCCCCGAGGACGGCCCGCGCGCCGGCTGCTCGAGCTTGCCCTGCTGGCGCTGCTCCTGCCCACGGCTCCGGCCGCCGGCGCGGAGCGCCGCTGGGCCGACCTCGTGCGCGAGACGGCGCTCACCTTTGCCGCTCCCGGGGAGACGGGCGCGAAGCGGCGCCTCGTAGCCGACCTGGCGGCGCGTGGGCGCGACGACGCCTGGGTGCTCGTCCTGGCCGCACTCGAGCAGGAAGGCCGCCATCTCGACGCGCTGGCCACGGAGCGAGACGACGCCTGGCGCTTCACGCAGGACCTCTGGAGCCGTCCGCGGCAACAACACCACACCGCCCACGCGCGCCGACTGCGCAAGTCGTTCGAGGCCCTGGGAACCGCCGATCGGCGCTGGTTCCGCGAGCAGATGCTCGTCGGCCAGATGGCCATGCAGCTGCGCGCGGCAACCCCCGCCGCACGTCGCCTGCTCATCCGTGAGGCGACGTCCCCCGTACGCAGCCTGCACCCGGCGGCGCGTGCCGCCATCGCCCCGCTGCTGGCGGCGCGGCTCGGGGACATCGAGATGGTCGCGGCCTACCGCGCGCTTCTCGAGCGCGATCCGGATGAGCGCGTGCGCCTGGCCGCGCTCGAGGCCCTGCCGGCGGAGGGGACGGCGATCCCGACCCTGATCCTGCGACGCCTGCGCGACCCGGCGTGGGTCGTACGCCAGGTGGCGGCACGGATGCTCGCCAAGCGGGGCATCGCGGACGCCGCGCCACTCCTGGTCGCGGCGAGCCGGCGTGCCGGCCCGCGCGAGGTCCTCGTGTACGACGAAGCGCTGCGCGAACTGGCCGCGCCCCCCGCCGCACGTGCACCGGGGAACGTCCAGCTTCTTGGGACCCCCATCCCGAGCACGCATGTGGTCTTCGTCCTCGACTGCTCGGCGGCGATGGCGCCCACCCTCGCGCGCGCGCAGGCCGAGGTTGCCGCGGCCATCGACGCCCTCCCCGCGAGCGGCTCCTTCGGACTCGTCGCCTACGACGGCGCCGTGACGCCCTGGAAGCTCCACCCCGTGGCGGCCACCGACGACCACAAGCGCGCGGCGCGCGCGTGGCTGGCCGAACGCAAGCCGCAATGGAATGCGTGCATGGACGGCGGGCTCCGGGCCGCGTTCCGATTGGCCGGCCTCGCGCCCCTGCGTGGCGGCTCCACGCCGATCGACACCATCGTGCTCGTCGCCGCAGCGCGTCCCACGGGGTATGCACCCGGCGAGGCCCAGCCGCTTCGTCCCGGCTACCTCCCGCGGCTGGTACGGGTCTGGAACCGGGACAAGCGCATCCGCATCCAGGCGGTCGCCCTCGGGGAGCAGGCCGTGCCGATCCTCGAGCAGCTGACGCGCGAGCACGGCGGGACGCTCACGCGGCCGTAGCCCGGCTAGCGCTTGCGCGGCTTGCTGCGCCCCTTGGCCTCCGCGCCTCCCGCGTCGTCCTGGGCAGGGGCCGTGATGACGGGCACCTTCATCCGGCTCGTCGCGCGCTTCAGGAAGAGGATCGCGAAGCAGCTCTCCACCACGCGGTTCGGCGGGCGCCAGCCTCCGTCGGGTTCCTGGTCGGGCAAGAGGATCTCGGCGCCCTCCTCGTACCAATCGTGTTCACCGAAGTAGCGCACGCGCCCGAAGATCCCGGCCCGCTCGA
>JARGNS010000234.1:0-3125 GCA_029213105.1 Planctomycetota bacterium | reverse complement strand
GCCGATTTCGGGTTTGACATCGTGTTTGATCTGTCCGGCGTGGCGGGCCTTGCCATCAGGCCCGACGACCGGATTCACGAACGGCGTGTACCAGGTCTGCATCCAGGCCATGGCGTCGCGAATGCCGACGCGGGTACGCAGGCGCACGTCGCCCTTGAACTTGCGCGAGTTCCAGAGCTCGCTCTGGCAGATGATCAAGCAGGCGATGCCGGCCGTGGTCATGCTGCCCTTCGTGGCCTTCAGCCGGTGGCTGTAGGCGAAGCCCCGGGACTTCGCCTGCTCCGTCCAGACGACACGGTAATCCCCGCGCGCCTCGTTGGCGCGCAGACGCACCTCGGGGCCGTCCTGCTTCTGGAAGTCGAGGACATACGTCAGCGCGGCGAGCCAGACGGAGGCGGGGATCTTCACGCCACAGCGCATGGCGGCCTTGAGGCCAAGCAGTGCGTACTGGGTACACGAGAGATCGAAGTCCTGCTTCTTGGAGGGGTAGCGCCAGACGCCCTTCTCGGTCCGATTCTCCAGGAGGAAGTCCACTGCCTGCTGCATCCAGGCCGCGTCCTCCTTCGAGATGCGACTGAGGCACGGGTCCTTGCGGACCGAGCGGCCGTACTTGTCGACCTTCTCGGTGGCGAACGGATCGCGCGCTCGCGCGTGACGCGCGTCGAGCGCCATGAGCAGGACGCCCACGGAGTACGTCTTCCGCATGGGCAGCGTGCGCAGATGGGCGAAGGCCTTGTCGATCGCCGGGTGGTCGCGCCGCAGGCCGCCCTTGAGCAGGGTCAGCGCCGCGAACGCCGTGGGCCCCATGGGGTAGCCCTTGTTGTGGGCGCTCGCCCAGGAGCCATCCGGCTTCTGCTGCGTCAGCAGCCACGCGACGCCGCGGTCGATCGCGGCGGCCACGCGCGCACGAAACTCCACGGGATAGCGCTCGTTGAGCTCCTTCTCGAACGACCCGTCGTCAGCGCCGAGCTTGGGCTCTTCGGCCCCAGCCAGCCCGACCGGCAGCAGGAGTGAAGCGAGGAGAAGCAGTACGAGGGGACGCATGCGCGCAGGCTACCTGATCCCGGCCGCCGGATGCCACCCCACGCTCGCCAGGGTCTCGCTACTGGACGTCGAAGAGGAAGGCGTCCGTCTTGTTCGGGAGCGAGCCGTCCTCGTTCAAGCCACCGCAGAAGAGGATGTCGCCGCTGGGAAGCGGGGAGGCCGCATGGAACGCCATGCCGGTCGTGAAGCGCACGGGCGTGGCGAACGTGTTGCTCCCGTTCACGCCGCCCTCGATGATGACGTCGCACGACGACTCGATGAAGCCGCCGTTCGAGAAGTCGATGCCTCCCGCCACGAGGATCTGATCATCCTTGATGCGCACGGCCGTCGCGTACGACCGGGCCACGGTCATGGCGCTGCCCGTGTTCAGGACGAAGCCGCCCGTCGTGACGTACACCACGGTGCCCTGGTTGTCACCACCGGCGATCACGACACCGCCCGAGCCGAACGAAGCGACCCCGGCGCCGAAGCGCGCACGGTCACTCGCGGCGGGGCCGAGGTCCTCGAAGAGCATGGTCGTCGTGTTGAAGCGCCCGTGGCCGAAGTCCACATCGCTGCCGCCCCCCAGCACGAACGTGCCGAGCGGCCCAGGCACCATCCCGTGGGTGGCGCGCGTGTGGCTCATCAGGTTGGGCAGCGTCGAGAAGGTGTTGGTCAGGGGGTCGAAGACCTCGGCGTCGTCGAGGTCCTCGAGGAAGCCCGGCCCGTTCGGTCGACTACCGCCCGTCACGAGGACACGACCATCCGGCAGCACCAGGGCGGCATGGTCCGCACGCTGCTTGGCCATCGATCCCACCGCGGTGAAGGCGTTGGTGGCCGGATTGAACACTTCGGCGCTGGCGTGCACGTTGTTGATGCCCGGCGAGCCCTCGAACCACCCGCCCGTGAGGAGCACGCGGCCGTCGAGCAGCCGTGTCGCGGTGTGGCTCGCACGCTCGGCGACCATCGAGGCGCCCAGCTGCGTGAACTGCTGCGTCGCCTCCGCGTAGACCTCGGCGGTATCCGTCGTGGAGCCGCCGATGCTGAAGCCTCCCGTGATCAGGACACGTCCGTCGTTGAGGAGGGTGGCGCGGTGGCCCTGGCGGCCCACGTTGAGCTTGCCGAGGGAGATCCGGAGCTGGCCAGCCGTGGGGATCACGCCCGGGGGCACGGGGAAGGCCGTGAAGAAACGGAACGTGTTCGATCCGCCGAGTTCCTCGCCATCGACGGAGCGCAGGGATGCGGCAATCGTCACTTCGTGCTGCTGACCGGCGGCCATGTCGTGTACGGGGATCCAGCGCACGGTGTCGTTGGCGCCGCCCGCGACGAGGGAGACCGTGCCAGCCATGGGCGCGCCGGCGACGGACATCACGTCGATCGTGGCGCGGTCCACGGTGGCCGGGTCGACGGCCTTGTTGAAGCGCACCAGGATCGTCTGCGTGACCGAGACGTTCACGCTGGTGTCGAACGGCGTGGTGCGATCGACGTAGAAGGGCGGCAGCTCGACCGGCGGTTCGAACGCACCGCCGCCCCCGCCGCCACAGGCCGTAAGCCCAAGCCCACCGCAGGCCGCCAGCCCCAGCAGGACGAGCAGCACGAGGGGGTGGGAAGGCAGGGGGAGGATGCGGCTGGCTGTCATGTGGTTCTCGGGGGAAGGCGGATCGCACCCGCGGCCCGCCCCTACTGTAGCCGCAGGCGGGCGCCGCGCAGGCCACGCCGGCCGATCGGGGCGTTACGCCTCGAGGCGCTTGCTCCAGCGCGCCACCTGACGGCGTACGTTGGCGGGCGAAGGTCCGCCCACCACCTTGCGAGCGCGCAGGGCCCCATCCGCCGTGAGCACGTCGTAGACCCCGGCATCGAAGCGCGCATGGGCGGCGCGGAAGGCCTTCAGGGGCAACTTCTCAAGCCCGACGCCCTCGGATTCCGCGACGCGAACGAGTCCACCGACGGCTTCGTGGGCCGCCCGGAAGGGCACGCCCTTGCGCACGAGGAAGTCGGCCGCCTCCGTCGCGAGCATGAAGCCGAGCGGCTCCTCGACCGCGGCGCGCATGCGCTCCTCGTCGAAGCCGATGTCCCCGAGCATCGCCACGGCGACGTCGCAC
>JARGNS010000233.1:1692-6165 GCA_029213105.1 Planctomycetota bacterium | reverse complement strand
TGGCGACGTGCATCGAAACCGGAGTGACGACGTGCCCTTCGGGAGGTCGAGCGACACGTTCGACAGGAAGCGGGCGCCGACCTTCACCGCCTTGTCGCCTACGAACACCTCGGTCCACTTGCCCTTCGCGCGCGCTTCGATTCGGAACGAGAACGGGTTGCGACTCGTCCAGCGCTCGGCGCGGAAAGTCAGGACCGAGTTCTTCTTCAGGGTCTTCGACCGAGCGGGGACCAACGTGCGGCCCTCGCCGCCCGGGAGCTCCTTCATGCGCTCCTGCAGCTGCTCGAGGCCCGGGATCTCGAGGCCGCGGCCCATGCCATGCGGGGCCTGGTGAGGCGCGGGCGGCGCCGGCGGCACCATGCGACCGGCCCCACCGGGCTGCCCGGGCTGCCCGGGCTGACCCGGGCCACCGGGGCGTCCCGGCTGACCCGGGACAAACGTGCGGAACCGGCGCGCGCCCTGGTGGGCGCCGTGCGGGCCGGCCATGCCACCGAACGTGTGCGCTCCACCGTGGGGACCCGGCGAGCCGAACGGCCCGGGCATGCTCTGGGAGAGTTCCTGCTGATGCCAGGTGGTGCCGTCATGCCAGAGCACGTAGGCGCGCGGCGTCGTCGGGGTGCGCGGCGGTCCACCCTGGCCATGCCCGCGCATCTGGGGACCCTGCATTTGCGGACCGCGCATCTGCGGACCGTGCATCTGCGGACCACGCATCTGCGGACCACGCATCTGCGGACCGTGCATCCAGGGACCGCGCATCGGAGGACCCTGCATCCGGCCGCCGCGTCCCATGCCGCCCCGGCGTGCGAAGCCACGAGGTCCATGCATGCCGTGTCCGCGGTGCATGCCGTGTCCGCGATGCATGCCGTGTCCGCGATGCATGCCGTGTCCGCGGTGCATGCCGTGCCCACGGCGCATGCCGTGCCCACGGCGCATGCCGTGCCCCTGCCCGCCGTGCCCAGGGTGCGTGTCGCCCCCCCCGAACCAGGGGAACGTGCGGGCGTGTGCCGGCAGCTGTGCGCCGAGGCGAAGCATCTCCCCCATCATCCATGTACGCATGGAGTTCGCATTCCAGCCCTCGGCCTTGAGGGCGTCGCGCAGGTCGGCCATGGGCACGTCCTGCTCGCTGCGGAACCACTGCTCGAGCATGCCCTGCAGCGGATCGGCGTTCGTGGTCGTCATGGACTCGCCGAGCTTCTGCATCAGCCAGGCCTCGATCACGGACATCGGACTCTTCCGCGCCGCCGCTTCGGGTGCGCCCTTCTTCAGTTTGATGCGGATCTTCTTCGCCGGGGGCGCGTCGTCATCGGCGTAGGCGAAGGAGGGCGCGGCGAGCGCGCAGACAAGGGCAATCGACAGGGCGGCAGCGAATCGAGGCATGGGGCTCCTTCGGGGGCGGGCGTGGGGCGCACTGACAGACCTACGCCTGGGCGTCGACCGTGTTGGCGATCCTCAGCGACCGATTCGTAGTCGTTCGCCAAGCAACACCGGAAGTCCTGCGCGCAAGATGCCGCCGATCGTCCGGCCGATGTCGTATTCGACGCGTCGCACCTGCAGGGTCCGGGACTCGGTGTCGAAGATCGCGAAGGAGGCGCGGGGATCTTCGTCCCGAGGCTGGCCGACGCTGCCGGGGTTCGCGATGCAGATGCGGTCCCCGAACTCGATGCGGTGCTCGATGGAGTACGTGATGGGGGTCCCGTCGAAGAAAGAGACCGGGATGTGGCTGTGACCGACGAAGGCGGTGTTCGTCTGCAGTTCCTGGAACGAGAGGTGCGCGTCGTACGGCGTCTGCATGTACTCGAACGCCGGCGGGTTGTGCACGGTGCCGTGGGCGAGGGTGATGTCCCCCACGACGCGGGTCAGTGGCAGATTGCCCAACCACTCGATGTCGCGGTCATCCAGGGCGCGCCGCGTCCAGACCACGGCGGCCTGGGCCTGGATGTTGAAGTACTCCAGGCCGAGCTTGCCGGCGACGGCCCAGTCGTGGTTGCCCCCCACGATGACGGGGTCCAGGTCGCGCACCAGGGCCACGCATTCGCGCGCATCCGCCCCGTACCCCACGATGTCGCCCAGGCACAGGTAGCCGTCGACCCGCTCGCGCTCCATGGCCTCCCACACGGCGTGGAGGGCGGAGAGGTTGCTGTGGATGTCGCCGAAGACGCCGTATCGCAAGGTGGGTACCGGGTTCAAGGAGGGGGACGGTTGGGGCTACGCGTCCGCAGGCCGGCTGAGCGCGAGCGCGATGAGGAGTAGGCCGGCCACCGCTGCGGAAGTATAGCCCAGCGCCACGGTCGCATCCGCGACACGCGGCCCGGGAAGCCAGGCGCCGAGGGCTCGCCCGGCCAGACCCTCCAGAAACGGAGCGGCCCCCCAGGGGAGATGGCCGAGGACCCAGAGAATGAACGCGGCCAGGGTGGCCCCGCCCCCCCGCCAGAGCGTCCCCAGCAGCATGCCCCACGCCCCGACAAGAGCTGTGGTCAAACTACTTGTAGATAGCAGGTGGATCAGCGGCGGGCTGGGATGCTTGGATGTGGTGCCAATCAGGAGTCCGACGGCGCACGCCAGCGCCGTGCCTGCGAGCACGGCGCCCAGCCAGCGGCCGGCGACTCGTCCCTGGGGCCCGCCCACCGTGACGTCCGCCGCGGCAGCAAAGCCTGAGGTGCGATCCTCGTCGAGGCCGCGTCCGACCAGCCATAGGGTCAGGAACACGCCAGCCAGGTGCGCCGTGCTCAAGGTGAGCGGCAGCGCCTGGGTGCCGGCCTCATCGAGGGCGAGCACCGCGAGGGTCGTGGCAAACCACCCGAAGAACGTACCGAGTCCAAGCAACACCCAGGTCAAGGGCGAGCGCCGGGCGTTGCGGAGGGTGGCAAGGGTGTAGGCCCACATGCCCTATCCCTACCACGCCCCGGCCTGCCTCGGCAGACCCGGAAAAGCGCCAGGCGGCGCGCTCCGCAGGCCTTGGGCCACCATGACTCCCGGGAGTCCCTGGCGTGACGGCCCCACCACCGGCCCTTGGTTTCATGGCGTGCCATGCGCATACCCCTTCGAGTCGCCTTGATCATGGCCCTGGTGGGCGTCGCAGGCTGCGCCTCGGCGCGCCGCGAGCCGCGGGGGGCTGCCGCCCCACCGGACTTGGCCGCCCAGACGCCCGCCTCCCGCGCGGCCACGGCGGCCGTCCGCCGCCACATCGAGGCGCTCGGCAGCGGATCCGAGGCAGCTCGGGACAGGGGATTCGCTGACCTGGCCAGGGATACGGCCTCCCCCGCCACCTGGACCGCTGCCCTTGCGGGACTCGAGCCCGAGGAGATCACCCTCGCCAGCGATCGGGTGGCCCCCTACCTGGCGTCGGACCAACCAGGCCTACGAGAGATCGCCCTGCTGACCATGCACCGCCTCCACCCCTTCGTCGAGGAGCCACCGGCGCCCCGCAGCGCTGCATGGGGCGCTGCGTACGCGCAGCGCCTGGTGGACCGCCGCGGCTTGAGCTCCTACGAGCAGGCCCATCGCGGCCTTCAGCTGACGCTGGCGCTGCAGCTCATTCGGACGCCTTCGCCGGGTTCTGAGACTTCGCGGGCCGTGGACGCGGTCTTGGCGGACCCGGAGCTTGTCGAGGTTGCGAACGCCAAGAGCCAGCTGGGTTGGGCGAGCGCATCGGGTGCGCTGCAGGAGGCTGAGAAGATCAAGGCCGCCTGGAACGGCGAGGCCCGACTCCCGGGAGTCGGGCCGTGACGACGGACGGGCCGGGCGACGCGCGTCTCGACTTCCGGGAGTCGCGAGGCAGGGGGAGGCTCGTCCTCGTCGGATGCCTCTTCCTGATGGGGGGCTGCATCCCGTACAGCTTCCCGACCCAGGGTGCCCTGCATCACGCGGTGGCGCTCGAGAGCGCGCCCCCCGAACGAATCGAGGGTCACTTGGCCGGGTTGGAGCGTGAGGTCGAACATCTGGCGTTCTGCAAGAACGAGGTGCCCGAGGTCGATGCGGCGCGCCTGCGGCGCGCGGTTCCGACCCTATTGAGGTACCTGGATGACCCCAGGCTGCGCGTGCGGGTGACGGCAACCCGCATCCTGGGCGACATGCGCCGCATCGTCGGCGGCTACGAGTGTGCCGAGGTGGCGCCGGCACTGATGGGGGACGGCTCTTGGGTGCTGGCACCTGACATCGTCCATGCAACCGCGGCGCACAAGATGCCGGCGGACGTGTACACACGCCTCTCCCTGCTGGCCCCCTGCGTAGCCTTCCCCGGTGTGCAAGACCTGGCGCACAAGATCCTCGCAGAGCCCCATTTGGTGGGGGTGTCCGCCCGCGACGGGGAATACATGAGCGATGCCGAACTCCTGCGCAGCCTGGCCAGCGACATGATGAGGTGGAAGCCGGGCATGCAGAGCATGCCTGGCATGCCCTGGTAGGGCCTGACTCCCAAGAGTCAGGGGGACCGCCGCGCCGACTCCCGGGAGTCGCGGGCCGCGCTGGGTGGGG
>JARGNS010000233.1:0-1682 GCA_029213105.1 Planctomycetota bacterium | reverse complement strand
CCGGGAGTCGCCGAGTCGCGTGGTGGGGGGGGCGGTCGGCCAGGAGTCGCTGCACCTGCGGCGGGCGCGCGGACTCCCGGGAGTCGTGACGAGTCGCCCCGCCGGCGCGCTTGCCGACAGCGTCGGCGGACCACCCTATATTGGGGGCCCACCGGGCATAGCCCCCAAGCAGCGGAGATCGATGTGAAGCCCAAGCGCCTCGGCCGTGGCCTGAAAGGCCTGATCAAGTCCAGTGACCCGGAAACGCTTCCGCCGTCGCGCAAGACGCTGCCGCCCAAGGTCGAGCCGGTCATTCCGCCTCCGACACGTGCCAACCCGCCGGTTGAAGCCGCAAAGCCCGAGACACCTGTTGCCGAGGCACCTGCTGCTGAGGTGCCCGCTGCTGAGGCACCCAAGGCCGAGGCACCCGTGGCGGAGGTGGCCGACACGCCGAGCGCTGCAACCAGTGGGGCTGTGGACCAGGAAGCTGCACCTGCCGACGAGCCCAAGGCCTCCGCGCCCGCCAGCTCCCAGGCCACGGGCGTCCGCCACATTCCGGTGGGGGAGGTGCGGCCAAACCCGTACCAGCCGCGCATGAACTTCGGCGATGACCACTTGGCCGAGCTGAAGGCCTCGATTGCGGAGCACGGCGTACTGCAGCCGGTCGTGGTGCGCCCCGCGGCGGTCGGCTTCGAGTTGATCGCCGGCGAGCGCCGCCTGCGTGCGACGACCGCTCTCGGGCACACCGAGATTCCCGCCATCGTTCGTCGCGCTGCCGACGAGGAGATGCAGACCCTCGCCCTGGTCGAGAACCTGCAGCGCGTAGACCTGAATGCCATCGAGAAGGCCAAGGCGCTCAAGGCCATGATGCGGAACTTCGGGCTCACCCAGGAGGAAGCGGCTGGCAAGGTCGGCAAGGCGAGGACGAGCATCTCGAACCTGGTGCGCCTGCTCGAGCTGCCCGTCGTGATCCAGGACCTGGTCTCAGACGGCCATCTTTCGGGCTCTCAGGCCCGTGCCGTGCTTCTGGCGCACGGGGTGGAGCGGCGTCTGGCCCTTGCGCGGCGGGCCGTGAAGCAGGGGCTGACCGTGCGACAGATCGAGAAGCTGGCCAAGGCGGAGCGCGGCGGCAGCGCCGCCGCGAGCGAGCCGGATCCGTATCTGGCAGACCTCGAGGGGCGCCTGCGCGAGTCCCTCGGCACGCCTGTCCAGCTGAAGGCCAAGGGCAAGGGCGGCAGCATCGTGATCGGGTATCACGATGCGGGCGAACTCGACCGCCTCCTCGGGGTGTTGGGCGCGGAGTAGTTAGCAGCAGCTAACAGGTGGCTGGTTGGCGGCGCGAGCGAGCTGTGTCGTGCCGTGCTTCGTCGCGGTGCGGGCGGACACACGCGCCGTGCTGCGCACGGGGCTGGACCGCCCCTACGGGGGATGGCGCCGCAGGCGGTGCGCCTTCGGTCGCGGTGCGCCTTCGGTCGCGGTGCGCCTCGCCAACTGGTGGGGGTGGTTCGAGCCCGCGCTGCGCGGGACGCCCTGCCGAGTCGGGGCCTGGCGCCGTGCGCTCGGGTCGGGGCGAACTACCGAGGCGTCCGTTGCGTGCGTGGCCCCTCCAGGGTGATCCACCCGGGTGAGGTGCGCGGCTCCGTGGAGCCATGCGGGGGCCTCGGTTCGTGGCGGTGCCCTGGGGGCGTCGTCGGCGGCTACGG
>JARGNS010000232.1 GCA_029213105.1 Planctomycetota bacterium | reverse complement strand
ACCCCGACGCCCACAAGGCCCTCGGCCACGTCCGCTACCGCGGCCGCTGGATCACTCCCGACGAGGCCCAGCGCGCCCGTGGCCTCGAGAAGCACGGCGACACCTGGTACACGCCCCAGGAGTGGAAGAATCTCGCCACGGCCGACAAGCGCAAGGCCGAGGAGGCGGCCAAGGCCGCCGCCGCCCGCGCCCGCCAGACCGAGGTCAACATGGCCGTGCGTCTGGCCCTGAGTCCCGATCCGGCCGTCCGCTCCCGCGGCAAAGCCCGATTGCAGGCGCTCGGCAAGGAGAAGGCCTTCGACGCCCAGAAGATCGAGAAGCTCATCACCGACATCGACGCCTACCTGCAGACGATCGAGGAGCTGCGCCGCAAGGCCGCCGGCGTCGGTGGGGGGGTCGGTGTGACCGGCGGCGGCATGGTCATGGGCGAGGTCCGCGCGACCTTCAGCAAGCTCAAGCGCCCGATCCCGGTCTTCCAGACCAACCTCGCCGCCGGCCCGGTGGGCGCCAACGCGCCGGTCAGCATCCAGCTGCCCGAGCTCGAGGTCATCCGCGTCAACACCACGATGGCCATCCCGGCCATCGTCGGCGGCTAGCCCGGCGCCGACCCACGCCCTGCCGACAGGTTGACACCCGGGACGCCCCCCGGAGTGACATCTTGGCAGCCTCTCGACGCGTCACGGCCCCGGCCGCGGCGCGTCGCTTCGTTCCAACCCCTTGCCATGCAGGGGGTTGTGGCCCGGAGGCTGGCTCTTGGCACCCGGCTTGCCATTTCTGCGGCCATGACGCCGAACCCTGCCGTTCTCGTTGGCCTGCGTGCTGACACGGAGCTCGAAGGCGAGCTCGCCGGCTGGGTACGGGGTCTGGGGTTCGACACCCGGTTCACGACCGATGCCCATGAGGTCCGCTCCTGGCTTGGCCAGGCGGACTACGCCGCCTCCTTCGTCGATTGCGACCTGGGGCTGGCGGAGGGGGAGGCCGTCTGGCGCACGCTGCGCCCGGCGGAGGCCCGCCGCACGGTGCTTCTGACGCGGGACCGACGTCGCGACCTCTGGTTCGAGGCGCTGCGCACGGGCGTGGCCACGGTCCTGACGCTTCCCCTGCACGAAACCACCGTGCGGGCCGCGCTCCAGACCGTGGTCGGACGACCGGGCGCCGGGCCGCGCACCTTCACCCACTGACCCTGACACGCAGAAGCGTGCCGGCGGGCCAAGGCCCGTCACGCGGAGATCCACCAGTCATGCCGAAGATCAAGCCCCTGAACGACCGCGTCCTGGTCGAGCGCCTCGAGGCCAGCGAGAAGACTGCCGGCGGCATCCTGCTGCCCGACTCCGCCAAGGAGAAGCCCACGCAGGGCAAGATCGTCGCCACCGGCGACGGCCGTCGCACCGAGAAGGGCGACCGTCTCGCGCTCAGCGTCTCCGTCGGCGACACCATCCTGTTCAGCTCGTACGCCGGTACCGCCATCAAGGAGGGCGGCCACGAGTACCTGATCCTCGATGAGGGCGAGATCCTCGCCATCGTCGACAGCAAGCCCTTCCCGAAGGCCAAGAAGCCCTCGACGAAGAAGAAGTCCAAGTAGCCCGGGTCCCAGCAGGCCGTTCCCCACGAACACGCCCCCACGAATACGCCCCCGCGAGGAGAAGCCACCATGGCTGCCAAGCAGATTGCCTACAACCAGGACGCCCGTGAACGCATCCGGGCCGGCGTGCGCCAGCTCGCGCGCGCCGTCAAGGGCACTCCTCGCGGGCGTTGAGAAACTCGCCAAAGCGGTCAAGAGCACCCTCGGCCCGCGCGGCCGCACCGTCGTCATCCAGAAGGCGTTCGGTAGCCCGACGGTCACCAAGGACGGCGTCACCGTCGCCAAGGAAGTCGAGCTCAAGGACGCCTACGAGAACATGGGCGCCCAGATGGTTCGCGAGGTCGCCTCCAAGACCTCCGACGTCGCTGGCGACGGCACGACCAGTGCCACCGTGCTCGCCGAGGCCATCTTCGAGGAGGGCCTCAAGAACGTGGCCGCCGGAGCCAGCCCGATCGGCATCAAGAACGGCATTGCGCTCGCCGTCGAGGCCATCGTGGGTCAGCTTGACTCCATGAAGAAGCCCATCAAGGGCTCCAAGGAGATCGCGCAGATCGGCGCCATCGCCGCCAACAACGACAACGAGATCGGTCAGCAGATTGCCGAGGCGATGGATCGTGTCGGCAAGGACGGCGTGATCACGGTCGAAGAGGGCAAGGGCCTGGACACGACCGTCGACTGGGTCGAGGGCATGCAGTTCGACAAGGGGTACCTCTCGCCGCACTTCATCACGAAGCCGGACGAGATGACCTGCGAGCTCGACAACCCCTTCATCCTCGTCTTCGAGAAGAAGCTCAGCAACATCAAGGACATGCTCCCGTTGCTCGAGAAGGTCGCCAAGGGCGGCCGTCCGCTGCTCGTGATCGCCGAGGATGTCGAGGGCGAGGCGCTCGCCACGCTCGTCGTCAACCGCCTGCGCGGTGTCTTCCAGTGCTGCGCCGTCAAGGCGCCGGGCTTCGGTGATCGCCGCAAGGCCATGCTCCAGGACATCGCCGCGCTCACCGGCGCGACGCCCGTCATGGAGGATCTTGCGATCGACCCCGCTTCGCTCGAGCTCAAGGACCTGGGCACCTGCAAGCGCGTGTTCATCGACAAGGACAGCACGACGATCATCGAGGGTGGCGGCAAGCGTGCCGACATCCAGGCCCGCATCAGCCAGATCAAGAAGGAGCTGGAGGGTGCGACGTCCGACTACGACCGCGAGAAGCTCCAGGAGCGTCTGGCCAAGCTGGCCGGCGGTGTTGCGCAGATCAACGTCGGCGCCGCGACCGAGGCCGAGATGAAGGAGAAGAAGGCGCGCGTCGAGGACGCGCTCCACGCCACGCGTGCTGCGGTCGAGGAGGGTGTCCTCCCCGGTGGTGGTGTCGCACTCCTGCGCTCGTCCAAGGTGCTCGACAAGATCGAGTGCACGGGCGACGAGGAGATCGGCGTCCAGATCGTGAAGCGGGCGCTGCAGGCGCCGCTGCGTCAGATCGCGGCGAACGCCGGCGTCGACGGCTCGATCGTGATCCAGAAGGTGCTCGACGCCAAGCAGGCCAACTACGGCTACAACGCGGCAACGGACACCTACGAGGATCTCGTGAAGGTCGGCGTCATCGATCCCACGAAGGTCGTGCGCACCGCGCTGCCGAACGCGGCGTCGATCAGCACGCTGCTGCTCACCACCGAGGCCGTCATCGCCGAGATCCCCGAGGAGAAGAAGGAGATGCCCCCGATGCCTGGCGGCGGCGGTGGCATGCCCGGCATGGGCGGCATGGGCGGCATGGGCGGCATGGGCGGCATGGGCGGCTTCTGATCCATCCCGCGGCAGCCTGACGGCTGCCGCGTCCGCATCATCCACCATGGTGATTCCGGCTGAAGGCCGCGTCCGCAAGGGCGCGGCCTTCTGCATGGGTACCCAAGTCGCCGGCGTGCCTCGGTGGATCGCCGGTAGCATGCCGGCGTGAGCGCGCTCCAACCTCTCGTGTGGCTGAACGTCGTGGGCCTGACCCCCCGACTGCTCGAGCACGCGCCGCGCCTGCGCGCCCTGGGGGAGGCCGGCTGCGCCAAGCCCCTCGGCGGCATCGTGCCCGCCGTGACCTGCTCGGCCCAGGCGACCGCGCTCACCGGGCTCGCACCCTCCGGCCACGGTGTGGTCGGCAACGGCTGGTTCCATCGCGACACCGGCGAGGTGCGCTTCTGGCTGCAGAGCAACCGCCTCATCCAGGGCGAGACGATCTACGCCGCGGCCAAGCGCCGGGCGGCCGAGCGCGGCGTGCCGTTCACCTGCGCCAAGCTCTTCTGGTGGTTCAACCAGGGCGCGCCGGTGGACTGGTCCGTCACGCCCAAGCCCTGGTACGGGGCGGACGGCAGCAAGGCCTTCGGCATCCACGGCGAGCCCCAGACCCTCTGCGGCGAGCTGGAGGGCGCGCTGGGCGACTTCCCGTTCCACGCGTTCTGGGGCCCCATGTCCGGGTTGCCCTCGACAGAGTGGATCGCCCAGGCCACCGCGCATGTGCTGCGCACCCGTTCTCCGACGCTGACGCTCGTCTACCTGCCGCATCTCGACTACGACCTGCAGCGCTTCGGCCCGGACGCGCCCGAGACGGCTGCACGCGTCGCCGAGGTCGATGCCGCGGCGGGGCTCGTGATCGATGCCGCCCAAGCCGCCGGCGCGGAGGTCATGGCCTTCAGCGAGTACGGATTGTTGCCCGTGCGCCGCCACAGCGCCCCGAACCGCATCCTGCGGGAGGCCGGACTCCTGACGGTGCGCGACGGGCCGTTCGGCGAGGCGATCGACGCGTACCAGAGTCGCGCCCTGGCCGTGTGCGACCACCAGATCGCGCACGTCTACGTGCCCGACGAGGCCGACCGCGAGCGCGTCGCGGCGCTCTTCGAGCAGGAGGACACGGTCGCCCGCGTGCTCGACCACCGGGCCAAGGTCGCGATGGGGCTGGAACATCCCCGCGCCGGCGATCTCGTGTTGCTCGCCCGCCCCGATGCGTGGTTCGCCTACCCGTACTGGCTCGACGACAAGCGCGCGCCCGACTTCGCGCGCACGATCGACATCCACCGCAAGCCCGGCTACGACCCCTGCGAGCTCTTCTTCGATCCCAAGCTGCTGGCCCCCAAGCTGCGCCTGGGTCGCAAGCTGATGGCCAAGAAACTCGGCTTCCGCTACCTGATGGACGTCGTGCCCCTGGACCCGGCCCTCGTGAAGGGCAGCCACGGTCTGCTGCCGCTCGACGGCCAGGACGGTCCGGTGCTGGTCAGTGACGACCGCGGGGCATCCCACGCGGTCTCGACCCTGGCCGACCTCAAGGCCTACTCCCTCCGGCGCATGGGGCTCTAGGCCTGCTTCCCCGCCTCGTCGGGGGCGTGGGCCTGCGCCTCACGAGGGGGCGTTCGCGTCAGCGCGCGTAGAGGCGTGCCTCGAGGGACTCGAGCTCGGTGACGTACTCCGGGAAGCGCGCGAGGTCGATCGCTTGCTCGAACGTCATCCGCACGCACTCGTCGTGCTCCTCGGAGAGCGTCACATGTTCGACGTCCGTTCCTGCGCTCAGCAGCACGGCCATGCAGTGCTTGCGGTAGAAGCGGTCGCCGCGGAGCGAGGCGAAGTCGTAGGTCTGCTCGAGGTCGAGGACCTCGGCAAGACGCCCCGCGCCGAGCTGCAGTTCCTCGCCCAACTCCCGCAGCGCCGCGTGGCGCAGCGAGGCGTCGCTCGCCTCGACGCGGCCCGAGACGCCCTGCCAGAAGCCACCCCGGGCCGGTACGCGTCGGCACATCAAGAGCTCCCAGCGCGCGCCCACCGGAATCGGCAGCCAGAGCTCCACGATGAGTCGGGGATCCTCCTGGGTGCCTGCACCCACGTCGTGGATGGGGTGGTCGATGGTCGCGAGGTCACTCGGCACGGCGGTTCCCTGGGGCGCCCGGCTCCGCGCTGGGGCCGGGCGGGCGCAGCCTAGCGCGGTGGGGGCAGGTCTTCCATCGCCACGGGCAGCCGTCCTGGGCGATACTCCTAGGCGGAGGAGCCCCCGTGGCCATGTTGATTGTCAAAGATGCCGAGCAGACCTACCTCGTGGACCTCGTCCCCGGGGAAGTGCTCGTCGTCGGTCGCGGCCCCGACTGCGGCCTGCCGGTCACCGCCGAGCGCGCCTCCCGCCGCCACGCCGAAGTCCGCCCCCGCGGCGACGACCACCTCGTGGGGGACCTCGGCTCCACGAACGGCACCCTCGTCAACGGCGCTGCCCTCGAGGGCGAGCGCATCCTCGCCGACGGCGATGTGATCGACGTGGGCGGCTCCACGATCCTCTACCGCCTCCGGTCCTAGTACGCATGCCTGTCGCCCTGATCCGCACCGAGCCCTCACGGGCCTTCGCGCCCGTGGCCTCGCTGGAGGTGACCCTCGGCAGCGCGGACCGCTGCGACATCGTCGATCGGGGCGAGGGCGTGGCGCCGCAGCATGCGCGCCTGCGCTACGTGAAGGGCGATTGGCTGCTTGCCGCCGAGGACGGCTGCCGCGTCGAGGTGAACGGCACCAGCGTGCCGCTGTTCGCCCTGCACCCCGGTGACGTCATTCGGCTCGCGCCCGCCGGTGGGACGTGGACGTTTC
>JARGNS010000231.1:2993-6172 GCA_029213105.1 Planctomycetota bacterium | reverse complement strand
ACGAGACCAAGGGCGGCCCCGTCGTCGCCGATGGGCGCTGGCAGCGCGTGCAGGTCATGTGGCAGGGCCTGGAGCCCTCCATCCGCGTGAATGGCCTCGAGGTCTACGAGTCCACCGACAAGTCCCGTCGCCCCGGCGGGGCGCTGGGACCGGAGGACGTGAACCGGGTCGTGCGTATCTCGCCGGGGGAGCGCGGCGCCGTCGACCTGTCGATCTCCTCGCCTGGCAACGCCTACCACGGGCTCATGGACGGCTTCCGCCTGCTGGGCGTGTTCCAGTCCGAGGAGTTCGAGCGCACGATGCCGGGCGACATGGAGGTCGTCTACCCGAGGCTTCCGCTGCGCATTGCGTTCTACAACGGCGGGCTCGATCCCGACGTGCACAGTGGTGATCAGATCATCCGGATCCGCGACCTCGCCAACCCCGAGGATCCGCTCATCCGTCTGACCGTCGGCATGTACGGCACGATTGCGGCCGAGTTCGAGTCGCCGAGTCAGGGGGGCGGGCCCGAAGCGGGCGACGCCGCGCCCAAGAAGTCGTCGTCCTCGGACGGCGGCGCGAAGGAGGGCAAGTGATGCGCCACACGCAGCCGCACGCCCGTACCCGAGGCTTCACGCTCCTCGAGATCCTGATCGCCATGGCGCTGTTCGTCATGCTCGGCGGCATGGTCGTGGTGTTCCTGCGCCAGAGCCTCGACATCTTCTATACGGGCACGCGCGAGTCGGCCCAGATGGACAAGCAGGACAGCATCCTCCCGCAGGTGCGTACGGATCTGGCGAACCTGGCCCTGCCGGCCAGTTTCCAGGCGCCGACCCCGCCGCCCACGCCGGAGATGCTCGAGCGTCGGGGCATGGAGGCTCCGAAGCCGCCGCCGCCCGTGCTCGTGCGCTTGCGCGCGGGCTACATCAAGCTGAAGAAGACAGGGGACACGGTCTTCAAGGACTACCCCTGTCCGTACATCGCCTTCGTCGTGGCGGACGCCAACGAGGGCGCGGATCGCCTGCGTCGTCGGGCGGGCGAGGTGCCTGCCCGGGATGGCGAGCTCAAGGACCTGACGCCCAAGTCCGTCATCGAGGGCGACGCGGGCACGCGCTATCGCGCGACCGGCGGGCTTACCGAGATCATCTGGATCGGCGTGCCGACCTCGGTCATGGACGGCGATCCCGACGCCCTGCAGTGGCCGGCGATCCTCACGCTGTATCGCGGCTTCCGTACGCCGATCGGCCACCCCGAGAAGAGCCTGCTCATTCCCGAGAACCTCGACTCGCCGGCCAAGATCAAGGCGGCCTGCAGCCCCGTCGCCAAGGGCCTGCTGCACTTCGGTGCGACCTGGCGGCGCGTCTTCGCCAAGAGCTGGGAAATCGACCTGAGCGTCGGCATGGGCGAGCAGGCGCCGTACGTCGGCCCCGCCTGGGACAGCACGCGTGCGCTGGACAAGACCTGGGCGCTGCACAAGGGGCCGCAGAGCCTGGTCGACCCGAGCGACGACGTGTTCCCCGCCTTCGTGCGCCTCGAGGCCACGCTCGCGCAGGTCACGCAGTTCGGACCCGGCCGTGGCGAGTTCACGCTGCGCGAGGGCTGTGGCTCGGACGACACGGTCCTCAAGGTGGGGGACACCGACATCCTCATGCAGCCCAACCGCGGCAAGATCCGCTGGTTGAAGGTCGACGCCGAGTGGATGCAGTACGAGTTGCGTGACGTGGACTACGCCAAGGGCCAGGTGCGCGTGCGCCGCGGCATGCGTGGCACCAAGAAGGTCGCGCACGAGACGGGCGCGTGGTGCTACGTCGGTACGGCGTCGGAACTCCAGATGCGTCTGCCCGTGTTCCGTGACGGCTACGTCCTCCGGGAGGAACGCCGATGATCCACAGCAACCCGACTCGGCAGGCGTCCGCGGTCAGCGCGGGCTTCACCTTCATCGAGGTGCTGCTGGCGATGACCATCCTCGCGAGCTTCAGCGTCTTGATCATCGGTCTGTTCGCCGTGGGCGTGGACCGCATGGTCGACCGCCGCGTCGAGGCGCGCTTCCAGCAGGTGCGCCCCGAGATCGACGCGATCCTGCAGGCCCAGGTCGACGGCGCGAAGGCCGGCGAGCTGCCCCTGGAGATCAGTCGCAAGGAGGCCGTGCCGCTCTCCCGCCGTGGGTACAGCCTCGCGGCCAAGTTCAACGGCAGCCCCTTCAAGGGCGCGCCCGGCTACCTCGCCACCGTCGAGCTGCTCTTCCGGGGGCAGCCCGTGAAGCGCGAGCTCATTCCCCTTCGCCGCTCGTTCATCCACCACAAGGACGTGGTGTCGAGCGGGGGAGGTGGCGGACGATGAACGACCGACGCGTGAACGACCGCAGTACAGCCGACCACAGCAAGATCCATCGCAACAGCCCGCGCCGCGCGCGGGCCGCGCGAACCCCGACCCCGAGGTGTGACATGACGACCACCGCCCACGCTCCCCGCTTCAAGGCCGCTGCCGCGATCCTGGCCGTGGCGCTCCTCTTCCTCGTCCCGGGCGTCGCCGACGCCGACGTGGTGCACCTGCGCACCGGCGAGACCGTGAAGGGACGCCTCCTGCCGGACCGCAGCGACGAGAACGTCCTCGTGATCGAGGACTACTTGAGCGGCTCGATCCGTACGCTCGCGTGGCAGGTCGTCGACAAGGTCGATGCCGAGCGCATCCAGCAGGACTGGGGCTGGACGAACAAGGCGCTCGCGACCGTGACGGGGCACCGCATCGTCCAGGAACTCAACAACGGCACCCAGACCGTGCGCGGACTCATCGTGCGCGAGGACGACGTCAACTACATCGTCATGATCGGTGGCCGCGAGGTGAAGCTCGCCAAGGCCAGCGTGCTCGAGAAGTCCGAAGAGCAGATGGACCCGCGTGACATCTGGGATCCGGAGCAGCTTGTCGATCGCTTCGTGGGGGAGTTGAAGAACGACCCCATCGTGAAGGACGGCGGCGAGAGCATCGAGAACCCCTCCGCGCGACTCGCGTGGCGCATGGCCGAGTACGCCGAGAACGCCGGCGACTACGAGCGCGCCAAGCAGTGGTACGCCATCTGCGCCAACGACGAGGACTTCCTCAACAACACGATCGCCAAGCAGCGCCTCGGCCGCGTCGAAGGCCTGCTGCGTGACGCGGCGGCCCTCCAGAGCATTCGCGAGATCCGCATGGCGCTGAGCCTC
>JARGNS010000231.1:0-2944 GCA_029213105.1 Planctomycetota bacterium | reverse complement strand
AGGAGTTCCCGACGAAGCACCCGGGTGCCGGCGAGCTGCTCCAGAACCGCCTCGAGAAGGCCAAGAAGACGTTCGCCCAGCGGCGTGCGGAGTTCTTCTCCCTCGAGGCCAAGATCAACTTCCCGAAGATCGTCGTGAAGCTGATCAAGGCCAAGGTGCAGGAGAAGGAGATCGGCCTGGCCGACGCCTCGGCCTGGACCCGCCGCGAGCTGCCCGAGGTGGCCTTCGCCGCCCTGGCCGAACGCTTCGGGCGCCGGGATGACGTGACGCCCGAGGAGGCGCGCCAGTTCTGGGACAACCGCCGGAAGTCCGGTTGGCGCACGGTCACCTACGGCTCGGGCACGTTCATCGTGATGCCCGCCAAGATCAAGCCGCCCACGCGCCGTCGCACGACGAAGAAGCGCAACACCGGCGCCGCGCCGAAGGTCACCCTGCCGAAGCCGCCCACGCGGGATCAGTGGTGGGAGGTCAAGGCGGACACCAAGCAGCGCACCAACTGGATCATGGCCTTCTTCGTGGACAACTCGGGCCTCTTCGAGGTCGCCGAGGAGCCCAAGCTCACGCCCTGCCCCCAGTGCAACGGCATGGGGCTGGAGAGCCAGAGGACCCAGTCCGGCGACACGGTGAAGTTCATCTGCCGTCGCTGCGCCGGATCCCAGAACGACAAGCGCGTCAAGTACCGCTGATCCCGGCTCCGTGTACGATCGCGTCATGCTCCGCGCCATCACCAGCCTCCTGCTGCCCGGTCTGCTAGCCGCCCTCCTCTTCGCGGGTCCCGGGACGGCCGTCGCCGCCGATGGGCCGCTCGGGGTGCGCAAGCCGATGCCCAAGACGCTCAAGAGCCTCGAGGCGCGCCTCGGGGATCTGCAGCAGCGCATCGACAAGTTGGTGGAGGCGGCCTCTCGCGACGCCGCGGAGCGCTGGATCGAGATCTACCGCAAGTACACGCCCAAGGAGCTCAAGAAGACCCGTGGGCGGGTGCGCGTGAAGCAGCTTGTCGGCTACATGGTCGACAAGGATCAGAACTTCCAGACGGTGCGGGAAGCGGCGCGCAAGGCCATTCACGATGGCGGTCGCTTCCGTGGGGATCCGGACCTCTCCGACAGCGAGAAGCAGGGCCCGCGCACCAAGCGCGCCCACTTCTGCTGGAAGGAACTCGCCCCGTACCTCAAGGACGAGAATATCGATCGCGTCGGCCGCAAGCTGGTGAACGACCTGCTCAACCAGTTCTACGGCCAGGCGGCCCGGACCCATCCCGAGATCCGGATCTACAACCAGGACACGAGTGGCACCTGGAAGCCCGCGTACAACGCGTGGGTGCGCTTCCTCAAGAAGAGCTAGGCGGGCCGCGCCCGCGAAGCGTGCGAGGCTGTGTCTCCAGGTGGGCTTCGCCCCCCTCGGGCGAAGCGCTGAGGTGATGGCCTTGCCATCACCGGCGCCGCCCTCTCCCCCCACGCGGGTTGAGTGCTCCGAACCCGGTGAGCACGACCCCTGTGACGGGGTGGAAGGAGGGCATGCGGGCATCTCCCGTGAGGCCGCACGAGGCCTACGGCCCCGAGCGGACCGCGCCGGGCCAGTCGATGCAACGTGACTCCGCGCTGTGCCGAGGCACGCGGGTGCCGGTTCGGGTCGCCGTATCGCGGGGGGCCTCTTCGTAGGGGCACCCACCCACGCGGTGCGTGGCCAGGCCCCACCTCACAGTGCGTACGGCACATGCACGCGACGCCGGCTCGCGTGCGTGGTTCGGACGCCCCTGGGCCTCGTGCTGCGCCGGCGTGTGGCCGCCCGCGAACCGCGGCTCGGCCGTGCTCCGGGCAACTCGCCCCCCTAGGATGGGCCCATGCCGTATCCCCGCCTCGCGTTTGCCTGCTCGGTCCTCTGCCTCCTGGCCTCGGTCGTCCTCGTGACCGCACGCGCACCGGCGCACGCCGAGGAGCGCCAGCGTGGGGCCGTGGCCACGGTCGAGGGGCGTGCCCTCACGCAGGCGGACCTGACCGCCTTCTGGTTCGAGCGCTATCCCCAGGAGTACGCGCGCACCCTCGGGGCCCTGCTGGATGAGCGGATCGCCATTGCGGAGGCCCACCGCGAGGGCGTGCGCGTTCCGCGCGCGGCGCTCGACAAGGCCGTCCAGGAAGAAGTCGCTGCCCGCCGCAAGCAACTGCAGCGCATCTACGGCGAAGCCCTGGACCTGGAGTCCGAGGTACGACGCGCCTACGGCTTCGATCTCGCGACGTGGCAGCGGTCGGTGCTGGCGCCGCGCATGCACGCGCAGATGCTCCTGAACCGCGTGATCCGGTGGGACACGCGCAAGCGTCCGCGCGTCCAGGCGCGGGTGATCGTCCTCTCCTCGGCGGCCACGGCCCAGGCCGTGCGCCGCAAGCTGTCGGCCGGTGCCGACTTCAGCCTCACGGCCCTCAAGAACTCGGTGGACCCCTCCGGCAAGCGGGGGGGGGTGCTGCCGGGCATCGGCCGGGGCGACCTCGCCTTCCCCGGCGTCGAGGCGCAGCTCTTCGCGGCGAAGCCAGGCGCCCTCGTCGGCCCGCTCGAGGTCCGGGTCGAAGGCAAGGTCCAGTGGCAGATCTACAAGGTGATTCGCCTGGTGCCCGCGTGGACCGGCGGCCTGGGCGAGCGCTGGCAGCAACTCGAGGACGATCTCGCCGCGAGGCCCCTCGACCCGGCGGAGTTCCAGCGCTGGCAGGTCCGCACCCGGCGCGACAAGGGGGTGCTGCTCTTCCGCCCCGACGGGCGCCCGTGGACCCCGCCGGCCGTCCGCTGAGGGAAGGCGCTGGGTCCGGGGCCGTCATGTCGTAGGCTGTCCGCCGTGAGCCAGGACACCCCCGAACCCATCGACGAACCGACCCTCGAGACCCCCGCGCCGGCGGGGGAGGCCGAGGTCGCGCCCGAGGCGACCCCGGAGCCCGCCGCGACGGGCGACGAGGCGCCG
>JARGNS010000230.1 GCA_029213105.1 Planctomycetota bacterium | reverse complement strand
CGGGCGTAGGCCTTAAGCGCGTCGGCGCCCAGGGCCTGCAGCCGGTGGCGGGCGACGAGCCAGGCGCCTTCGTACGTGGCGCTGCCGTGCACGGCGTGGACGTACGGCGCCGCATCGGTGCTCGATTCCCGGCTCACGCGCTGGTCGATGACGGGCTGCAGGGCCGCGAGCACCGCGCTCCAGTTGCCCGCCTCGGCGGCGCCTTCCGCCGCCGCGAAGGCGGTCACGACCCACTGGGCGTCGTCGTGCAGGTGCGAGAAGTTCTTCTGGGGGGCGTGGCGGGCCGGCCGGTCTTCGCGGTCGCCGGCGAAGGACGGGGCGACCACCAGGGCCACGAGGAGGACGGCGAGCGGGAGACGGCGTGCCATGGGGGGCCGATCATAGGGGAGAGGCGCGCGCTCGGGGGCGCGGGCTTCGCCGGCCGCGGCTTCCCGGGGGGCTAGCGGGGGGCGCGGCCCAGTCTGCGGTCACGTGCCTCGATGTAGTGGGCGCCGCGGTGGAGGAGTTCGTTGGTGGCGCGGACGCGCAGGTAGCGCTGGGTCGTGCCGTCGCGCAATTCCTGCCGCAGGCGCTCGACCTCCTGGGCGGCGGCCTCGGTCTCGGCGCGCAGGCGGCCGTGCTTGCGCTCCAGGTGCTGCTGGGCACGGACCGCCGGAAGCGTGCAGAGGAGCAGGATCGCCAAGCCGAGGGCCGCGAGCACCGGAACCGCCGTGGGCAGGGCGTCGCGCGCGTGGCTCATGCGGAGGAGGTTCCCGTCAGGCTGGCCGGAAGGCCGAAGGCGGGGGCCTCGCCGGCCTGGGCCTCGAGGGCGGCCTCGATGCGCAGCAGGCGGTTGTACTTGGCGGTGCGCTCGCCCCGGCAGGGGGCGCCCGTCTTGATCTGGCCGGTGCCGAGGGCGACGGCCAGGTCGGCGATCGTGGTGTCGCGGGTCTCGCCCGAGCGGTGGCTCATGACGGCCGTGAAATCCCCGTCGTACGCGGTCCGTACGCAGGCGAACGTGTCGCTCAGGGTGCCGACCTGGTTGGGCTTCACGAGCAGGGCGTTGGCGCTGGCCTCGCGGATGCCGCGGGCCACCCGCTCGGGGTTGGTCACGAAGAGATCGTCCCCCACCAACTGCACATCATGGCCCAGCGCTGCGGTCATCTGCTTCCAGCCGCTCCAGTCGTCTTCGGAGAGTCCGTCCTCGATGGAGTAGATCGGGTAGCGCTCGACCCAGCTTGCATAGACGTGAAGGAGGGCTTCGGCCGTGGTGCGCTGGCCCTCCCACGTGTAGCCCATCGGCCCGTGGAACTCGGAGGCCGCGACATCGAGGGCCAGCTTGATCTGGGTGCCCGGCTCGTAGCCCGCCCGCTCGATGGCCAGGGCCACCAGCTCGACGGCCGCCTCGTTGCCCGCGACGCGCGGCGCGAAGCCGCCTTCGTCACCCACGGCGGTGGAGAGGCCGCGCTCCGTCAGCAGGGACTTGAGCGCGTGGTAGGTCTCCACGCCGGCCCGCAGGGCCTCCCCGAAGCGCTCGAAGCCGCAGGGGGCGAGCATGATCTCCTGCACGTCGAGGCCGTTGTCGGCATGGGCGCCGCCGTTGAGCACGTTGAGCATGGGCACCGGCATGCGCAGCTCGTCGGCGCCGAAGGCGTCGGCCAGGAAGCGCCAGAGGGGCTTGCCGAGGGCGGCTGCCGCGGCATGGGCCGTCGCGAGGCTGACGCCCAGCACGGCGTTGGCGCCGAGGTTGGCGAGAGCCGGCGTGCCGTCGGCGGCGCGCATGGCGCCGTCCACCGCAGCGGGGTCCGTGGCGTCGAGGCCGCGTACGGCGTCGGCGAGAACGCCCGTGGCGTTGGCGACAGCCTGGCGCACGCCCTTGCCGTCGTAGCGTGCACCGCCGTCGCGCAGCTCGAGTGCCTCGTGGATCCCGGTGCTGGCCCCGCTGGGGACGCAGGCCACGCCGCGGCTGCCCCCCTCCAGCGTGACCTCGACCTCCACGGTCGGATTGCCCCGGGAGTCGAGGATCTCGAGGGCGGCGATGGATGCGATGGACGTGCTGGCGGTCGTGCTCATGTTCGGCTCCCGTTTGCGGAGCATAGCGGGCGGGCCCCCTAGCCCGAACCGGAGTCGGGGCGCGTCGCCGGATACCATGCGGCGATGCGCCTACGCCCCGTTCCTTCCGAAGACGCCCCGCCCCGCAAGCGGCGGGTCCTGCGGACCGTCCAGGTCCTCCCCACCCTCATGACCGCGGGCAACCTGATGGCCGGCGTGCTGGCCTGCGCCTACATGATCGATGCCTCGGCCTTCTTGGCGGACGGGGCCGGGAGCGACGGGCTGGCCCAGGCCAACGCCTACTTCGCCAAGGCCGCCTGGCTGATCTTCCTCGGCATGCTCCTGGATGGCATGGACGGCCGTGTGGCCCGCATGACCAACAGCACCTCGGACTTCGGCGCCCAGCTCGACAGCCTCGCGGACGTCGTCACCTTCGGCGTCGCGCCCGCGCTGATCGCCAAGACCCTGCTCGGGATCTCGTTCGTCGACGTGCCCGGACGCCTGCTCTTCGTCTTCTGCCTCATCTACGTGCTGGGCGCCGCCCTGCGCCTGGCGCGCTACAACGTCGAGTCGGAGCGCCTGAGCCGGGACGACAAGCCGCATGTGACGCGCGTCTTCCGCGGCCTCCCGAGCCCCGCGGCCGCCGGGGTCGTGGCGGCCCTGCTGTTGCTGCGTGCCGAGTACCCCGAGCCCCACGTCCAGCACGGGGTCGAGTGGGCCATCCTCATCGGCACGCCGATCCTCGGGCTGCTGATGATCAGTCGTATGCCGTTCAGCCACGTGATGAACCGCTACCTCGACAAGAACCGCGCCGGCCCGCTGGCCGTCGTGATCCTGGTCATCCTGCTCTACCTCGTGGTCTCGCACTTCGTCGAGACGGTCGCGGGCATCTTCGTCCTCTATGCCATCTCCGGGCCGCTGCTCACGCTGACGCATCGACTCTTCGGCGTGCCGCGCATCGTCGAGCACGAGGACCACGACGAGGAGATCGACGAGAGCGACGCACCCCACGAGGAGCACCGGGATGGGGGGGACGGCGGGGACGGCACGCCCGCGGGCACGGGTACGGAAGGCACGCCGTGACGGATGCCCGCGCGTTCGTCGGCCTCGGGTCGAACGAAGGCGAGCCCCACGCCCACCTCACGGCCGCGCTGGCAGCCCTCGATGGCGAGGGCGTGCGGGTGGCCGGCGCCGGGCGCCTCGTCTGGACGCCCTACGTGGGGGCCCCGCGCGGCACCCTGGCGCCGCGCGTGCTCAACACCGTGGCCGAGGTCCGTACGACCCTGGATCCCCGCGCCCTGCTCGCCCGGCTGCAGGCGATCGAGGCCAGCCGCGGGCGCGTGCGCGATGGGCGCCTGACCCGGGCGCTGGACCTGGACCTGCTGGCGTACGACGACGTGATCCTGGACACGCCCGAGCTGACCCTGCCGCACCCGCGCTGCACGCAGCGCGCGTTCGTGCTCTCGCCGTGGGTCGAGGTTGCGCCGCTGTTCGAGATTCCCGGCACCGGGGCGACCGTCGTGGAGCACGCGGCAACCCTCGCACGCGATGAGCCCGCCCAGCAGGAGGCCCTCAAGCCCGTGGCGCATCCGCCCTACGCCGATCGCGCCGCCGCCTGCACCGTGCTGCCCGACCGCGCGGCGCTCGACGCCTGGCGCGCGGAGCAGGGCGGCACCCTCGGCGTCGTCATGACGATGGGGGCCCTGCATGAGGGCCATGCGGCCCTCGTGCAGCGCGCGGCGGCGGAGTGCGACGCGGTCGTCGCCACCCTCTTCGTGAATCCCACGCAGTTCGCGCCCGGGGACGACCTCGCGCGCTACCCCCGCACCTTCGACGCCGACGTGGCCCTGCTGCGCCGGCATGGCGCCGCGGCCGTCTACGCACCCGACGCGGCGGACATGTACCCCGACGGGCCCACGACGGACTGGGTGCCGAGCGGAGCCGCGCGTGGCTACGAAGGCGCCGAGCGGCCCGACCACTTCGCCGGCGTCGCCACCGTGGTGGGGGAACTCTGGAGGCGCACGCGCGCCCACCGCAGCTACTTCGGGCGCAAGGACGCCCAGCAGCTCGCCGTCCTGCGGCAGGTACGCCGGGAGCGGGGCCTCGACGTGGAGGTCATCGCGTGCCCGATCGTGCGCGCCCTCGACCATCTCGCGCTCTCCTCGCGCAACCGCTACCTGGGTGATCAGGAACGGCTGCTCGCCCGCGAGCTCTCGACCACCCTCAGCCAACTGGGCCATGTCGCGGCGCGGGGCATCGTGCACGACGGGGAGCCCGCCGCGTTCGATCCCGTGCGGGATCTGCCGGCGTTCCGGGCCTACCTGGCGGGCCGCGGGCTGACGGTGGACTACCTCGACCTGGTGGACGCCGACACGATGCAGCCCCAGGCGGTGTTGGATCGGCCGCTGCTGGCCATGGCCGCGGTCCGCCTCGGCAGCCTGCGGCTGCTCGACAACCGTTGGCTCGCCCCGCCCGTGGGAGCGTCGGCATGAGGCGCCTCGCCGTCTGCCTGCTGGTGCTGGGCCTGGCCTGCCTCGCTCCGGGCACCGCCCGCGCCGCCGACGACACCGTGCCGGCGGCGGCCCAGGCCGCGTTCCTGCGTGACCGCGACGCGGGCGCCTTGCTGCGGGCGATCGACGCGGCCGGTGCCGCGCCGACGAACGGCTGGCGCGGGCTCGCGATCCTCGCGGCCGACCGCATGCCGCCCACGGCGGCGCGCGACTGCGAGGGCAGCGATGCCCTCGCCGCGTGCGTGCTCGCCCTGCGCGACCTCGACCTCGCCGGAGCCCAGCGCGCCGTGCGCTGCGTGGGGCCTGCGGAAGGGCGCGCCGCTGCCTGGCTGCAGGCCCTGCTGCACCTGCGCCGCGGTGACGACGGGGGCGCCGTCGGCGCGCTGCTCGCGCCGCCGGTGTTCGAGCCGGCACGCGACGCGTTCCCGCTTGCGCTGCTCGGCGCGGCGCTCGATCCGGACGACCGCCACCTGCTGGCCGCCGGAGCGCGCCTCGCCCTGGAGCGTGCGGCGGCGCGCGGCCGCATCGCGGCCATCCGCGGCGTGTCGCGTGGCGCCGCGGTGCTCGACCCCGAGGCTGCGACGCGCACGCTCGCCTTCGCCGTACGCGTGCTGCGCCGCATGGGGGAACTCGACGAGGCCGCGGCCCTCGTCGCGCTGGCGCCGCGCAGCGGGGTCGTCCTGCCCGGCACGATCCTCGCCCTGGAAGCGGCGCTGCTCGCCTGGGCCCGGGGGGAGTCGGCCGCGATGCCGACCTTGCTCTCGGGCCCGCCCGCGCCGGGGCTGGGGTCGGTCTGGCTGGCGCTGCGTCGCGCCGCCCGGCGGCCGCGGCTGCAGTTGCCGTCGGGCTGGCGTCACGAGCCGGGGCTGCGTGCCCATGCCGCCGCGACCGCGCGGCTCGCCTCCGCCCTGGACCGCCCGACCAGCGCCGCCGAGGTGGCTTCGTGGGCGCGGCGCAGCAAGCGCGAGACGTGGCAGGCGGGGGCGATGCGCGCCTTCCTCGAGAGCGAGGGCTTCGAGGTCGTGAGTTGTGCGGGCGAGCCGCGCATGGGGGATGCGCTGCTCCGGGCGGGGCTGCCCTTTGTCGTGCTGCGGCTCGTGCCGTCCGCGCGCGGCTGGCGCGAGATGCCCGCCGTCGTCCATGCCTACGATCGCCACACCGGGCTCTGGGTGCTCGACGCGCCCGACGGCCACGGTCTCGATGTGATGCCGCGGGGGGAAGCCGCCAAGGCACGCATCCTCGCTGCCGCCCCGCTCGGCAAGCATGCGCTCCTGGCGCCCCTGCGGGGGCAGCCGGCCGCGGCCGTGGGATTGCGCCTCGAGCGTGCCCTGGACGAAGCCGATCGCGGCGCGCTGGACCGCGCCGTCACCCGGCTCGGGGTGGGTGCGCCGGAGGGGGGGGCCGTGCAGTGGCTCGACGCGGGGCATCTCTGGCATCGCCAGGCCCTCGCGGGGGGCGGCGACGTCGCCTTGACCCAGGCCGCGGAGGCCGTCGCCCGCTCGCGCCGTACGCCCCCGGCCCTCGGGATGGAGGCCTACCTGCTCGGCAGTCGCGACGCGGCCACGGGAAACCTGCCCGGCGCCCTCGCGGCCTACCGGACGGCCGCGCGCCTCGACGGCCCGACCACGACCGTGCTGCTCGCGACGTTCGCCGCCGAGCTG
>JARGNS010000229.1:2397-6225 GCA_029213105.1 Planctomycetota bacterium | reverse complement strand
CCGACGGCACCGTGCCCGGCGGCGCCGGCCCGCACGCCGATTCCCAGGCCGGTCCCCAGGCCGGTCCCCAAGCCGGGTCCCATGCCGGTGGCACGCAGGACGCCGCCGACCTCTGGTTCCATGCCAAGTGCCACCTCGACAGCCCGACCTGGGCGCGCTACCGGGACGGCCTCCTCACCATCCAGTGCGCGCGCTGCGAGCGCGACGTCGTGGCGCTGGTGATCGCCACCCGCCGCAGTACCCCCGGCGGGTCGCCCCGCAGCTAGGCCGCCCCCAGACGGCGGTCCCCCGGCGAGCGATCCCACGGAAGAGGAACGCGGGCGGTCCGGGTAGGCTCCGCTCTCGCGAAACCCGCCGGCCCGCCGCCCCGTCGTCAACGGACGGGGTGCTGCAGCCGGCAGCCCCCCCATCCCTGAGGAGCCCCATGGACACCTTCGACGCCATCTACCAGCGCCGCGCCGTCAAGCACTTCGACCCCGACCACAAGCTCTCGGCCGACGAGGTCACGAAGCTCCTCGAGGCCACGGTGCAGGCCCCGACCAGCTTCAACATCCAGCACTGGCGCTTCGTGAACCTGCAGGACCCCGAGGTCCGCGCGCGGATCCGTGCGGTCGGCAACGATCAGGCGCAGATGACCGACGCCTCGTTGCTCATCCTCATCACCGGCGACATGAAGGCGTGGGAGAAGGATCCGGCCCGCTACTGGCGCAACGCCCCGACCGAGGTCGCCGAGTTGCTCGTCAACTGGATGGGCCCGTTCCATGACGGCAAGGAGCAGCTCCAGCGCGACGAAGCACAGCGCTCCATCGGCATGGCCGCGCAGACGCTCATGCTCGCGGCCAAGGCCATGGGCTACGACAGCTGCCCGATGATCGGCTTCGATCTGGACGCCGTCGCCGAGATCGTCGGGATGCCCGCGGACCACTGCATCGGACCGATGATCGCGATCGGCAAGGGCACCCAGGCCGCCTGGCCGAAGCCCGGTCAGCTTGCCCTCGATGAGGTCGTGTTCACGGACCGCTTCGCCTAGGCGTGCTCGTCCTGCCGACCGACGCGCGGGCGTTCTGGGGCGAGGCACTGTCGCCCTGGACGCCCGCGAGCCTGGCGGGGCTGGGCCTGCCGCCCGAACAGGTGACCTACCTGCGCGAGACGGGCCTGCCCGCACGGGTCGGCCCCGGCTCTGCGTGGAAGGCGCCGCCCGGCGCGCCAGCGCGTGTGCCGGGTGCCACGGAGCTCGTGGTCGTCGGTCATGACTTCGAGACCCCGGTGTGCGTCGATACCTCGCGCCGGGGTCACGTCGTCCAGGTCCACGATGCGCGTGCGCCCCTGCAGCACGTGAACGCGCATGTCATCCACCTGGGTGGCTTCCTGATGGTGTACGAGTGCTACCGCCGTGCGGTCGCCATGTTCGATCCCGCCGACGAAGCCGGCGCCCAGGCGCTGATCGACCGCATCGAAGCCGCTTGGCGCGGCATCGATGCCGGCGCCTTCCAGCACGACGAGACCTACTGGTCGAACGTGCTCGAGCAGATGCGCGACGGGTTGCTGTAGGCGCGCGCGCCGCGTTCGCCAGGCGGGCTAGTCCAGCATCCCCCGGCAGCACTTCTTGTACTTCTTCCCGCTCCCGCAGGGACACGGGTCGTTGCGCCCGAGCTTGGCGCCCGGCGCGCGCAGGGTCTGGCCCTTGCCTGCCGCGGCATCCACGAACGGCCCGCGCAGCGCGCGCACGTACAGGCCCAGGGTCCGGCCACCGCCCAGGCGCCCCTGGGCCTGCATCTCCGCCAGGAAGGCGGCGCAGAGGGCCGGTACACCCTCGCGGGCGGAACCCGCGATCTCCAGCCGCGCGACATGCTCGAGCAACGCCGGCTTGAGGTCGGCTTCCTCGACGTCGGCGGGCATCACCCCGCGCTGCGCGCAGGCCCCCTCGAGGAACGTCGTCAGCACGTCGGGCGCGTACTCGCGCACGAGAGACGGGTGGTCGAGGAAAGCCGAGGACGTGCAGTAGTCCCCGACCCAGTTCGCGATCACGTCCTGGCGGTCGGCCGTCATGGCGCAGCTAGGGAAGCGAGACGACGATCTTCACGCCGGCGAAGAGCAGCTCGGCGAGGTCGACGAGGGAACCGTCTCCCAACCCCTGCATCACGATCGAGCCGCCGCCGGCCAGATTCAGCGTCACGTCCACGCCGCCGTCGAACACGGACGACACCGCCTGCAGAAGCGAGAAGTCGACATCCCCCGGATCACCGAAGGTGACCATGAGATCGTCATTGGGGGTGAAGTCGAGGAACGTCTCGTCGGTGTCCCCCGGGAGGAGATCGACCGCAAACGCGTCCAGGTTCGCGCCCCCCTCGTACGTGTCGTTGTCGCCGGCACCATCGAGGTAGTCATTGCCGTCATTGCCGGACAGCTGATCGGCCAACGCCCCGCCGAGCAACACGTCGTCGCCGGGGCCGCCGACGAGGATCGCCTCGGTACTCGGATTGGGGCCGATCAACGGGAAGTAGTCCAACAGGGGGATGGCGGGCGCGCGGATGAACGAGCCGATCGCCGTGTCCGAGAGTCCCTCGGCCGCGCCCACGATGACGTCGACGTAGCAGAGGAACGACCCCGGGGAGAGGGCAGGCGGGGAGAGGCCGATGCACTGGGCATCGTTCTGGACGACGGCCTCGACGACCGCCGTATCGCTCGTGCCGTTGGAGAACGGCGTGCCTTGGCCCTGCACGACGAGGAACCGGACGAGCACGACATCTCCGGCCGTGCCGAACCCGCTGCCCTCCACGACAAAGGCCGTCGCGAGGTCCGTGAACAGCGGCGCGTTGATGGCGTCCACCGTGACGGTCGGGAGCGAGGGGCCGCTCCCACTGTCGCTACTGCTGCTCGAGCCGCAGGCTGTGAGACCGAGGGCCAGCAGGCCTGCCAGGAACACGGAACGGATCGGCATCGCAACGACCTCCAGGGGGGACCCTCCCGAGGGTAGCGCAGTGCGCTGCGCATGCCCCCCGGCGCGCCGCGCGACTCGTCGATATCGCCCGGCAGCGCGCACCCGGAATCGGTGGTATCACGTGCCCCCCCTTCGGAGACCTCCCGTGCAGCACATCGAACTCACCAGCGGCCGCAGCATGCCCGCCCTCGGCCTCGGCACCTGGAAATCCGCGCGCGGCGAGGTCGGCCCCGTCATCCGCGAAGCGATCCGCCAGGGCTACCGGCACTTCGACTGCGCCGCGGCGTACGCCAACGAAGGCGAGATCGGCGCGGCCCTGCGCGCGGCCATCGACGCGGGCGACGTCACACGCGACGAGCTGTTCATCACGTCCAAGTTGTGGAACGACGCGCACCGCGCGGCCGACGTCCGCCCCGCCCTCGAGAAGACCCTCGGCGACCTCGGGCTCGAGTACATCGACCTGTACCTCATGCACTGGCCGGTGGCACTCAAGGCAGGCGTGTTCTTTCCGGAGTCCGGAGCCGACCTGCTGAGCCTCGACGAAGTGCCGCTGCTCGAGACGTGGCGCGCCATGGAGGCGTGCCAGGAAGCCGGCCTGGTCCGCAGCCTCGGCGTGAGCAACTTCAGCGCGACCAAGGTCGAGGCCCTCGCGGCCGACGCCGCCGTACCGGTCTCGGTGAACCAGGTCGAGCTGCACCCCTACCTCGCGCAGGACGACCTGATCGCGCGCTGCGGCGCGGCCGGCGTGCACTGCACCGCCTACTCGCCCCTCGGTTCCCGCGACCGCCCGGACGTCCTCAAGAAGGCCGGCGAGCCCGACCTGCTCGCGCATGCGGACCTCGCGGCCATCGGAGCGCGCCACGGCGTCTCCACGGCCCAGGTCCTGC
>JARGNS010000229.1:0-2387 GCA_029213105.1 Planctomycetota bacterium | reverse complement strand
TGGGCGCTGGCACGCGGCACGAGCGTGATCCCCAAGTCGGTGAACCCGGAGCGCATGGCACAGAACCTCGCCGCCGCCGAGGTCAAGCTCGACGCGGACGACATGGCCGCCATCGCGGCGCTCGACGGCGGCTACCGCTTCATCGACGGCACGTTCTGGGCACCGGAAGGCTCGCCCTACACGGCCGAGAGCCTCTGGGCCTGAGCGCATGAAGCCTGCCGTTCGCGCCCGCTACACCCCCGAGGTGCGCGCGGCCGTGGCCACGGCCGCCGGCGGCACGCCGGAGGCGCTGCAGGACCTCGGTGGGTTCGAGAGCTTCGTCCACGAACTCGACGTCGGGCAGGGGCCGTACATCGTGAAGGCCACGTGGGGCGGCCGGCGCAGCGCGGCCGAGATGGGTGCCGAGCTGCACTTCGTCGACTACCTCGCCGAGCATGGCGCGCCGGTGTGCCGCCCACGGGCACTTCGCGACGGCACGCTGCTGACGACCGTTCCGTGCGAGGGCGGCGAGTTCCATGTGACGGCCTGGGTCAAGGCTCCCGGGGCCTCGCTCACGCGCGCCGGCACCACACCGGCGGCCTTCGAGGCCTGGGGTGCGCTTGTCGGCAAGCTCCACCGACTGAGTGTGGCCTACCCCGGACCGCCGGCACCATGCAAGCGTCCCCGCTGGGAGGACGAGATCGGAGTCCTCGCCGAGCAGGAGTCGAGCGAGTCCGCAACCGGCGCGGCCTTCCGAGCCCTGCTCCGCGAGATCGACACGCTGCCCCGCACGCCCGCGGTGTTCGGTGCCATGCACACGGACCTGCATCACGGCAACATCCACTGGCACGAGGGCCGCATGCAGGTCTTCGACTTCGAAGACATGATCGACTTCTGGTTCGTATCCGATCTTGCGGTCGTCCTCTACTACAGCGTCACGGCTCCCGAGCAGTCCACGCGACAGGCGCTCTACGAAGCACGCGCGCCCGCGCTCTGGGCAGGCTACGCGCGCGAGCACGAACTCCCGAGCGCACAACGCGCGGCGCTCCCCTGGTTCATGGCGCTCCGTGAGCACACCTTGCGCGCAGTCCTCATGCGCAGCACGCGGCCCTCCGAGCGCTCCCCCCGCCTGATACAGCAACTCGAGGAGGCCACGGCCCGCATCGAGCGTGGTGAGCCGGCCCTCGGCCTCGCGTTCTGACGCACGGTCGCCCGTATGCTGCGGGCATGGGCGAAGCGCAACAGGGCCCGGCCTGGGCCCGACCGATTCCCAACATCCTGACGCTGCTGCGGATCGCAGCGGCCTGCGTGCTGCCCTTCGTTCCCGTCGGCTGGCGCCTGCCGGTGGTCGTGTTCGGCGGTGTGTCGGACTGGGCCGACGGCGTCATCGCCCGGCGGTTCCACGCCCAGTCGCCCTTCGGCACCTTCATGGACGGCGTCGCGGACAAGCTGCTCGTGCTCTCGTGCGTCGTGACGTTCGTCACCAGTGGTGACGTCCCGCTCTGGCAGGGGCTGCTCGTCATGGCGCGCGACATCGTCGTCACGCTCCTCGTCGCGATCATCGTCCTCGCCCGCACGTGGCGGGCCTTCGAGCACGTCAAGGTACGCCAGCGCTCGTGTTCCCGTGGTTCGCCTCGCTCCTGATTCCGGGCGTCGCCTTCTTGCGACCCTGGCTCTTCTGGCCGGCCGCCATCGCCAGCGTCGCGGCCGCCCTCGACTACACGATCCAGTTCACGACCAAGGGGCCGCCCCCCACCGCCGAGGCGGACACGCCCTAGCCGCGGAGCACGCTACGCCGGCGAGGCTTCCATCGCCTGCGCGCAGGGCGGGCAGATCGCGTGCGTCACCTGGAACCCCGCCTCCCGCGGCACGAAGTGCCCGATCGGAAGCCAGCTGCCTTCGGTAGGACGCACGCTCTCGCACCACGCGCAGATGGCCACGAAGCCCTCGGGACCCGAACGATCGAGCAGGGACTGCACGTAGTCATCCCCACGCGCCTCGAGGATGCCCGCGACATGACGCAGCAGCTCGCGCTGCTCCCGTACGAACTGCCGGCGGAAGCGCGCGAGCACGGCCCGGCTGTCGTCGTCGTCGATGCCGAGCTCGGGAAGCTCGCGCGTGCAGGCCTCGAGTTGGCGAAAGCGGATCATGACGGCTGCGGCGACGAGGTCGTAGACGCGTCCTGCCAGCTTCCACTCCCCCACCTTCTCGAGTTCGCGCGCGAGGATGCTGCCCTCGTGGATGCGCCCGGACGCCAGTCCACTCTGTTCCTCGACGGCCTCGAGGATGGCGATCGCCTCCTCGGCTGCCGCACACGCCTCCTCGCGCTCACCGAGTGCCGCGTGCACGGCCACGGCCAGGGCGACTTCCTTGAGGCGATGGAACGGCGGCGTCTGCCCGCCCTTGCC